>DATLTV010000063.1:0-8903 GCA_035533375.1 Minisyncoccota bacterium | reverse complement strand
GATCGGGCAAGGGAATTTGGATCTGAGCGTCCTGCCGCCGGGAACGCTTACGGCTTATGTAGGATATGATTTCTGGGGTCTGCGATGGAGTGAAAAATTGATCACCTTCGGCGTCATTTTAGCCATTATTTTCGGGGTTTGGGGGCTTGTCGTACTCGTGAAATTCGGCCTGCGCCGTCGGCGCAAAGGCCGCGGCCGCCGGTTTGCTTCCCCGCCCCTTCCTCCTCCGCCCGCACCTCCCGGCCGGCGCTAGAATCGTCTTAAACGCCGCGGGTCGCGGTATTTGAGAGGTCCTACCAATCTATGCATGGACGGCATAAACGAAAACAGAAGATCGCACTCGCCGCCGCGTTTTTTGCAATCAACTTTTTTATAACGGGGAATTTCAGCGCGCGCGCCCAGTCGTTCAGCGCAACGACGACGGTTTCGATCAGCGTCTGCGGCAACGGCATCGTCGAGCCGCCGTTAGAGGTATGCGACGACGGCACGAATAACGGCCAGTATGCAACCTCGACCGCGAGCCGGAATTGCATGCCCGGCTGTCAGGCATTCGCGGGCTATTGCGGCGACGGCGTTTTACAGCAGGTGTATGGCGAGCAGTGCGATGACGCGAACAACACGAGCGGCGACGGCTGTTCTTCGTCGTGCCAGATAGAATCCACGGCGCCGCTGCCCGGATCGGCTCCGGCTTCCGGCGGCGGTGCGTATTCGGGCGGCTCTTTTTCTTCGCCGAATCCCACGCAGGTCATCGTGAAAGGCAAAGCGTATCCCGGCGCGAGCGTGAATATTCTGAAGGACGGCGTCGTGATCGGCATCGTCCAGGCGGACTCGGGCGCCAACTTTTATTTTTCCACCATGGATGTGACACCCGGCGTCGTGACGTTCGGCATTTGGGCGCAGGATGCGCAGGGGCTGAAGTCGATAGCGCTTACGACCACCTTCACGATCACCGCGAACGCGGTGTCCACGATTTCCGGAGAATTTTTGCCGCCGACGATCACGGTCGACAAACGCCAGCTTGCGAAAGGCGGCACACTCGTTCTTTCGGGGCAGTCGGTCCCGTCGGTCATGGTCGAAGCCCACGTCCATTCCGCGGGAGACATTATGATCGCGACAAGCAGTGACGCGAGCGGCAATTGGAAGATGGCGTTCGACACGACGCCGCTCGCGAACAACAGCTTCCATACGGTGGACGCCGATTTCGTGACGAACGACAACGGCGCCGTGGAGCGCAGTACCGTGAGCCAGGCCATTCCGTTTTATCTGGGAGCGACTCAAGCGGGGAAAAACCGCATCGCCGACCTGAACGGCGACGGCAAGGTGAACTTGGCCGACTTTTCGATCCTGCTCTATTATTGGGGAACGAGCAGCCCGCTCGCCGACCTGAACGGCGATGGCAAAGTCGACCTGCGGGACTTCAGTATTCTTCTCTATAATTGGACGGGGTAAGAATATGCTACTATTCAACATATGAGCCGCAAACATGCCGTAATCGCTTTTGCCGCTGTTCTCGCCCTTGTTGCGGGCCCGTTCTGTGCGCAAGCGGCGGAGATTTATCTCGACCCCGCCACGGGGAAATACCCGCCGGGGGTCACGTTTGCGGTTGCGATTCGCCTCGACAATCAAAATCAGTGCGTAAATGCGGCAGAGGTGGATCTCTCGTATCCGAAAAATAAGCTCCAGGCCGTCGCCGTGTCCGACGGCGATTCCATTCTTTCGATCTGGGTACAGCCGCCAGCGATCTATGACAACTACGGCCTCGTTTCCTTCGTAGGCGGCCTGCCCGGCGGCTATTGCGGAAGGGTCGCGGGTGATCCGACCTTGAGCAACAAGCTCGCGACCGTTTACTTCCGCTTTCCGACATCGACCTCTGCTGCGACTGTCGCACAGATTGCGAACCTCACTTTTTTAAGCAGCACGAGGGCCATCCTGAATGACGGGGAGGGAACACCCGCAAAGCTCGTAACCGCCGGCGCTTCCTATTCCGAGATTTTGAACGGCCAGTACGCTCCGCTTGATACGTGGCAGAATGCTCTCGCGAACGATACGACTCCGCCCGAAGCGTTTTCGATCGGCGTATATCAGGATAAATCACTTTTTAACGATCAATGGTTCGCCGCATTCTCGACCTCCGACAAGCAGACCGGCGTCGACCATTATGAAGTGGCCGAGGTGCCGATCATGAGCCAGGGCCTTTCCGAAAGCCAGTGGAATTGGATCCGGGCCGTGAGTCCGTATCTCGTGAAGGACCAGAGCCTGCACAGCATGATCGCGGTGCGCGCGGTGGACTATGCGGGAAATATCCGCATCGAGCACTACCTGCCTCCGCAGGCGGCACCTCCGATCAAGAACAACACCATCATCAGCTTCCTCTATCTCGCGGCTATCGGCATTCTCTTTGTAGCCCTCCTCAAGTTCTTATAGAACCTGATTTGAGACCCCTTGTGGAGTTTTCGGACGGAGTTTTCCGCGCAGATACCAGCGGAACATATAATATGCCGACACGACGACGGCGAATCCCGCGATGACATACTGGATATTTTCGGCGATGAGCGCGGTATTTCCTCCGAATGCGTTGCCGAAGAAATATCCGAGCAATAGGAGGGTGCCGTATTGGGCCACGGCGACGAGCGCACCGTATGCGAAAAACAAGCGCAGTCGCATTTTTACCACTCCCGCCGCCACAATAAACGCCTGCGCGACCCCATACGAAAGCTTTCCGACGAACATGGTCCTCGCGGGATGCTTCTCCCACAACAGGCGAACCTCATCAATCTCTTCCTCCCTAATGCCAATCTTTTTGAGCATGCGCTTCGCAAGAGCGGTTCGCCCGCCGAAGTAGCCCGAGAAATAATAGAGCGCGTCCATTCCCATATCCCGCACGAAAAAAACGGCGATGAGCGCGTAAAGATTGAAGTAGCCGAGCGAGGCGGCGGTTCCCGCGACAAACGCGACAACCGGCCCCTCGACGATTGCGAGCGGGACAAGTATCCAGTATCGATAGGCGATGATGAGATGGGCGATGCTCTGAGGGCTCATAAAAAGCAATGGGTTAACGGCACCTCATAATTGTAATCCGGCCGGGTTTGTTTCGCACGGAGGCCGGTACGCAACGGCGCCAAGTACGTTACGCGCCTCGCGAAACGATTTCTTGTATTTGCAATACAACGGATAATCCAACATGATAATTGCAGAAGCATCGGGAAACTCGGGAGGATGACATGAAAAGCGTGGCAGGACTCGAAAACATCATACTGAGAGGCAAGGAATATCTTCGGTCCGGCGGCGACGATAAAGTGTTTGTCTACGAAGGGGAGATGAGGATACTCCTCATTGCCGATTCCAGGGTGATAAAATTCAACGGTTTGCAGATCGGCAATCGTTATATAACCGAAGTGGAATGCCGCGGAATCGTCTTTGTGACCGTGACGGTCGAACCCATCGGCTTTGGCCGATTTGTTTCCTAGATTATGAATGTCGTCTTGCGATTTTGACGCAAACGGCGCGAAGCTATCGCGCCGTTTTGTTAAGATTAAGGTAATGAGATTAATCGTCTGGGGGCTGGTTTCGGGGCTCCTCGTGAGTGTCGCCGTCGTGTGGTGGCCGCTTTCGTGGCAATATGTCCCCGGCATTGTTCTCGGGGCGACGGTAGCTTTCTATTTTTCCAAAAAAATATTGGCTGCGCAGAAACACGCGATTGTGGGATTCCTGAAGCTCGCCGGTTTCGTTCTGTTTTCAAGCTTCGCGTACGCAGTCGCTTTGATTGAAGCCGAATGGGTGCTCGGGACGAACGGCTTCGCGACTTTCGAGTCGTACGGTGCGCCGGACGCGCTGCCGGCGGTCCTCGTCGGCTGTTTTGTCGGCGGCTGTATAGGATCATTCATCCTCGCGCTTGGCATGCGGGCGTTCCTGTTCCGGTTCGATCTCGTGCGCGGGCTGTTTCTTTTTTCGTTGTTCTCCGGCGCGCTCGGAAGCGTGATTGTCGTCGGGTTTGAGCTGTTCGGATTTTTGCCGCAGTTCCTGTTCCCGATCTGGCACGTGGGCGTGGCGGCGGTGACGCTCTATTTATATCGAAGCGAATCGGAGTCGGGCGGTTCCGCAAAACCGGTTGCCGCGCACGGCTAAGGATTCACTACAAATCACGCGCCGAGGACATCCTGGCCGGTCGTATCGCCGGCCTTCTTAATGCATCAACGCCGCTTTGAAATAAAAAGCGGCATGAGATGGTCATGCCGCGCTAATCCGCTATCTCCGACGAAGTTGCCTTGATAACGAAGTCCGTAGAATCGATGGTCGCGACGAACGGCTCTTTTCGCAAGCGATTCTTCTTCGGGCTCCGCGGAAATCTGGAGTAAAAGAGATGGTCCAATTCCGCGCCCCAGCGCACCTCGGGACTCAGCCGTTCCTCGTTGCGAGTCGGTGTATCCGTACCGATGACGGTAACCAGATGACGAGAAGGACGGTGCGCTTTTGCTCCCTCCCAACTCCTTTGTACGCGCGACACAAGATAACTTTCCACCGTCTCTTTGTCGTTGATCGCCGCGATGAAAGACATTTTTTCGGGGAGTATGCCGCATTGCTCGAAGTATTTGATCGGCGTTGCCGCATAACAGCAATCGTTTACGAACACGATCGGCTCAGGATAGTTTTTGAGCAGGTCGGTAATAAGTAATCGATAGAGAACGACCTTGCAAAAACTGACGCTCCAACCGGTTTCCGCTCCGTGCCCGCAATACAAGAGCAGCAGCGGCCCGTTCGCCCTGTCCGGATCGAGTGCTTTCCGCAGGCGCGTCCATACGCGATTCAGAGTCATGTAGCCGGTCATCATAACCTGGACGTCCGCTATCCCCGCGCCTTTCTGCAGGAACTTTTTGAATTTCAAAACTTCATCGAGGAAAAATCGACCGTCTCCCGCTATAAGGAGCGCCTTCATCGGATACCTCACAGGATGAAATAAAAACTATCGGCAGGTTAACATATATATGTTGTTTTGTCGATGCCGGCCATGAAGTAATTGATTTGCATGCTACACATGCTACAAAAGTGACGATCGTCACTTTTGTAGCATGTGGTGTTGTGAGTGTCGTGCCGGCAGTGGTCGGGAATTGCCGCAACGAAAACCCTGCATTTCGGATGCAGGGTTTTCAAAAGCCAAGAAGAAAATAAATAAAGTGAAAGGGCTCTGATTCCTTGCTGAAGGGAATGGGGCCCTCACCGCATCATAATCTGTCCCAGTGGCGGTCTCCCGAGCAGGGAGGAGGGATTCGGACCCTCTATTATTTTGCACCCTAATTATAGGTTCGCTGTGGTTAATTTTCTTTTAAGAGTACCTTCCTCTCGCGGCAAGCAGAGGAGAAAAATAAAAAAAAGCATTCCTTGCGGGAATGCCTTTTGCAAGACCGTAACTAACGTAGTTCGTAAAGTTTCGAGGCGTATTCGCCGACCATCCGGTCGGTGGTCCAGCGGGTTTCGGCCTCCTGCTTCGCGCACATGGCTTTTGCGAGCAATGCGTCCTGATCGCCATAGAGTTCGAGCGCGGCACCGAGTGCCGTGTGGAGCTTTTCCGCATCATACGCATCCTGTCCGGTCATTCGCGTGCCCGATCCGAAGAGGAAAGCGTTCTCTTCGTTCGCCTCACTCATCCAGCCGTCGGGAGTCGAGATGTTCAGCGCGCCGTTCATGGCGGCGGACATTCCGGAAGTGCCGCACGCCTCATCCGGCGCCCTTGGAGTATTGAGCCACAGATCGCTCCCGGATTTCAGGAGTTTACTCATTGAAAGGTCGTACTCCGGCAGCACGACGAGGTTCGGCAGTTCGAAGCTCATCCGGTAGAGGTCGTTCCAGGTGTCGATCATCTGGAAATCGTCCGGATGCGGTTTCCCGGCAATGAGCACCTGCACACGATTTTCCTTGAGCAGTTGCGCGATTCCGCCGGCTTCGTCGGCATCGTAGAAAAGCAGCTTGGGCCGTTTGTATTCGGCGAATCGCCGAGCCCACGTGAGCGTCGGCACATTCTCGCTGAGTTGCACGCGGCGTTCGGTGGTGTCGGAGACGAAACGCAGGAGATTTCTTTTCCAGAAACGCTTCGCCCGCCCGAGTTCTTCGGCAGTTGCGGCATTCGCGAATTCCGGCTGCTGCCAAAAATCGCGATCGACGCCGTTCGTAATGTAATCGAGCGGCGGTGCGCCTTCCACCCATGCCCACAGCTTTTTTGCGACGGAGCAATGTTTTTCGGAAACGGCATTCGCTTTTCCCGCGAGGCGCAAGCACGCGCCCGCGGTGTTCATGGGATCTCCGAAGAGCCGCGTGACGGCATCTGCGGGAAGCACGCCATTCCAGGACGCGAACCGATGAATTTCGTACGGAGGATATTCCGGATTCCCCGCGGGAACCGGAGTATGCGTCGTGAACACCAGTTGTTTGCGGGTGAGCGCGGTCGCCTCGGCCTCGCTTTTTCCTTCCTCAAGAAGCGAATGGAAAATTTCCATGGCGAGGTAGAATGCGTGGCTTTCGTTCAGGTGGTACAGGCGGACCTTGATTCCCAGTTGTTTCAGCGCCTCGAATCCTCCTTTGCCGAGCACGAGTGCCTGCGCAATGGCGCGGTCGAGGTTTGCGCCGTTTTGGCGTGAACCGCCGTAGAGCTGGAGCGTATTCAGCCGAGAGACATAATCATTCTCGGGAACATCCGTATCCAAAAAGTACACGGGTGAGGTCGCGTACCGGCTTCCCGGTAATCGCCAGACCTTCACGCGCACGGGAGAAGAAACGAGGTCGAGAGAAAACTGGACCCCCGTGTCTTCAAGAAGGCCGTCGTAGTATCGCTTCACGAATTCCACTTTCATCGCACGGCGTTCGCGGTCGACGACCTGGTCGTAATAGCCTTCACGGGGAAGAATAGTGACGCCGACAAGAGGCAGTCCCGCCTTCGCCGCCGAGTGCAGAAATCCGCCACTGAAGACTCCGAGGCCGCCGCAGTAGGTGTGCAGATCGTTATGTATCGCAAGTTCCGGAGTAAAAAAAGCGATCACTTCGCGTTCCATGGAAACCTCGCAATGCAGTTTATCCTGCAATTTCTTAATGAACTAATCGGAGTATAGCGCCCCTCATAATGTAGAGTCAATGAAGTCGTGCGAAGCCGAAAAACCGGGAAGATTCCGCCGATTCGGATCCATTTTGTGAATTTGATTTATCCACGCGGCCGGATTACAGTATGGTTGGCGCCTGGGATACAGGTGGCCAGAAAACGAGGTGAGGCATGATCTTGGATATTTATGGGGATGGTGGGGATCCTAAGCAGCAGTTAGCGGAACCGATTTTCAAGCGGTGTACTCACGGAATGTGCGCCAATCACGCTCCGGAGATTGATAAGGAAAAAACGAAGATCATATGGGCCTTGCGCCCCTCCCCGATCTTGCGGAGAACCAAATGTCTTTTCGAGCGTTGTCCGGGTTGTGGCATCCGGCTGAAACGGGTCTGGAAAGTCGTGATACAGACCTGCAAAAAGTGCGGCGGTGTCCGCAGGACGCGAGATGACGGCGATTATGGGAAATGCCCCTGTTGCGGTTACCACAAAAACCTTACGGCATGCGGCTTGAGCTGGTCTTAATCGTTTCGACCGGGTCGCTGGAGAAATCCAGCGGCCCTCTTTTTTTGATGGCATCGGGAGAGCACGGTTGTTTGTTACAATAGAATCAGCTTGCCGTTCTGGAGGCCTTGCGTGTCAAAAACGTTTATCAGCGGTTTTCTTTGGATTCATTCCGAACAAGGCGTCGCCGGTTGCTGGGCGTTTCTCAGCACCGCGCCCCGCCCGTCGGTCTACGATGGACTGCACATCCTTCAGGATGGCGATCACCTTACCATCCGGTCGAAAGAAGACCCTTCGCGCATTCTTTGGTCAGGCTCGATCAAACTTTCCAGGGAAGGTGGAATCTACGACAAGTGGATTAACGCGGATGAAGCGGGGATAGATCGCGCCGTTTGGTGGAAGTGGTTTCGCGCCGAATATCCCGCGGAACTTGTTATAGCGGACGTGAAAAAGCCCCGGTAGTCCGGGGCTTTATTTTTTTTCACGCCATTCTCACCCCGCGAAAATAATATTAAAATGATTATTCGGCGATAGAGTCGGTAAAAGGTCGCGGTATGGGACGATTGAATAAACTTTAAAAGTAATTCATCCATGAAACAAATAGCCTGTGCGCAGATGGGCGGTCCGAAGACGTGCAGTACGATGATCTCGGGCAATACGCCTGAAGAGACGGTGGATAGCGGCATGAAACACGTTGCGGAATCGCATCCCGAAATGCTGAAAAACATCAAAGCGATGTCGAAGGAGGAAACCGCCGAATGGATGGCGGATTTTCGAAAAAAGTGGGACGCGCTTCCGGAGAAGTAATTAGACCCGGCTCTGCGGTACCGCGATCGTAAAAGTTCGCCGCAAAAAAACCGGTCCCGAACGGGGGCCGGCCGAAAACCCATCTCAAAAGTATGCTTCAAGCCGCGTTTCCATCCTTTTCTCGATCGGGAAAAGGGCGGAAACCCTTCGGGATACGGCCGCGATGCGCGAATACCTTTGTCGCACATTCGCTCTACTGAGCTCAGTACTTCCTCGCTCGTTGCTCGGTCGCTGCGGCCTCGGCGTACCCAAGGGTACGCCTTCGTCCTTGCTTCGCGGTCTCACGCATCGCGGCCAGTATCGCGGCTGAAGATACTTTCGAGATGGGTTTTACATCTCAAAAGCCGAGCGTCGCAGCCATCATTTTTTTTCAGGAAATAGAATATGGTCGAAAAGAATATGGTGCAGACAGCGAAGATGATAAGGTTCAGCCAGTTCACGAGGAGCGGCAGTTTCGCGGACCCGCAGGGAAGCCGGAGATTTTTCAGTTGCTCGGCGCGCTCCCGATCGT
>DATLTV010000062.1:0-20517 GCA_035533375.1 Minisyncoccota bacterium | reverse complement strand
AAACCAAAACGTCAAGTTTTTGCTGGGGTGGCGGAATTGGCATACGCGCGGGCCTTAGAAGCCCGTGTTCGCAAGGACTTGTGGGTTCAAATCCCACCCCCAGCACCAATGGAAATAAGAAGACCATACGCCTCAAGACCTTCTTCTCGCGTGGAATGTTTTGTGTATCTCCCGCAATTCTTTGTTCGTGAGGTGGGTGTAGATCTGCGTCGTTGAAATATTCGAATGGCCCAGGAGTTCCTGCACGGAGCGGAGGTCGGCGCCGTTCACGAGAAGGTCGGTGGCGAACGAGTGGCGCAGTTCGTGCGGATGGATGTGCTTCGCGATACCTGCTTGTTTCGCGCGCGTTTCGATCATGCGTTCGACGGCGCGCGAGGTGACCGGGCCGATCACGTTCCCCGCACGGTCCAGGCTCACGAAGAGTTCGGGTTCCGCGTCGCCGCGTTTCTTGAGGTACGCCCCGATTGCCTTGATTGCATCGTCCGACAAGAAGACGACGCGCAGTTTTTCGCCTTTGCCGCGGACGGATATCTCGCCGCGCGCGAGGTCGAGCGAGCGGGGAAGGTTACAAAGCTCCGCGAGCCGGAGTCCGGTCGAGAAGAAGACTTCGAGGATCGCGCGGTCGCGGAGGTCGCGGAGCGTTTGTCCCTTGGGCGCCGCGAGCAGCCGCTCGAGGTCGCGGTATTCGACGATCTCGATCTGACGCTGGGCGATTTTCGGCAATTCGATTGTCTCCGCCGCGAGCACTTTTATGTCGTGCCGCGCTAGATATTTGAGGAAATTGCGGAGCGCGATCACGTAATAGCTTTGTGAGATCTTTTTAAGCGATTTTTTGCCGCCGTCGCGTTTGAGGCGGGCGAGATCGAGGCGAAAATCGCGGACGACGCGTTCCGTGATGTCCCGCGGTGCCCGCGCGCCGGAAAATTCCAGGAACTCGCGCAGGTAATGCTCGTAATTTTCCCGCGTCTTCGGCGACCGGTTTTTCTCGATCTGGAGGTAATCGAGGTACTCCTTGAGCAATGTTTCGATCTCGGTAGCCGGCATAATCCAATGGTATCATATTGTGCGACAGGAGAGGTTCTGACGCCGCGGGCACCGGGACCACTCCGGTATTAAATGCAACGATCGTTGTAGTTAATACATTTAAGAAATAATAAAAAAGCCGCTCCGGTTGCAGGCGGAGCGGCGATTGGAGAGGGTCAGCGGATGAGAAATGCCGCTGCGATAATCACGGCCCAGATCGCGAGGAGGCCGATTCCTGCGGCGGCGAACGCCCACCGCTGGTATTTCGGGTCGCTCGTGATGCAGTTCAAAATGAATCCGGCGCCCATGACGAGCATGCCGATGCCGAGCACTCCAACAAGCTGATTCAATCCGGCCGACGTGCCTGCGGCGACGATAGTGCCGTAGATCTGACGAGCTTCGTTTGGCGGCGTGAGGATTATATGTACGCCGATTCCGGCCGCGAGGATGCCCGCCATGGTGAGTACGATATTCCGCGACATGGCAATCTCCTTTGTTGTGAACGTTCTGGCTTTAGATATATACAATGAAACAAAAGATGCGATGAAGAGCTCCGGTTTTCATTCCTGAAGAGACGGGCTCTAACCTCTTCAAGAACGAAAACCTTCGCTTATATAAAGAACACCGCCCCTCGTGAGGGGAAAACCGAAGCTGTTGCGTTTTTTCACGAACTGCGCTATACTCTTTCTTATGCTTACCAAGCGCGTAAAATCAAGGATCGTGGGGGAGCATCAGACCCACGAGAAGGACACGGGATCGGCCCAGGTGCAGATCGCGATGGTTTCCCGCCAAGTGGAGGAACTTGCCGCGCATCTCAAGAAAAATCCGAAGGACAACCATTCGCGCCGCGGACTATTGAAGATGGTGAGCCACCGCAGAAAGCTTCTTTCGTATCTCAACAAAAAAGAGCCGAAAGAATACGATAAATTGGTCAAAAAACTGGGACTCAAATAATAATCTCACGAATCGATCCCAAATGTGATTCGCGAATATTCGCGAATGAGATTTGAGATTGATTCGAGGGCGGCTATTCGCATGAAATCTGTAACTTCAAATTCGAACCAGCGGGTGGGTATTTTTGTCGATGTGCAAAACCTGTACCACTCGGCGAAAAACCTCCATCACGGCCGCGTGAATTACGCGGAACTCATGAAGCATCTCGTGGGCGAGCGGCAGCTCATCCGCGCGATGGCGTACGTCGTGAAGAGCGAAGGGATTGTGGAGCCGCGGGAATCAGCACGTCCGCCGCGGACACCGCGGACGGCAGAAGACGGAAACCGCGCCCTTACCTCGGCGGAAGCGTCGTTTTTCGAGGCGCTTGAGAAGTCGGGGCTCGAACTTCGGATGAAAGATCTGCAGGTGTATGCCGGCGGCATGAAGAAAGCCGATTGGGATGTCGGAATGGCCGTAGATGCAATCCGCATGGCGGAGTTTCTTGATGTCGTAGTGCTCGTCACGGGCGACGGGGATTTTCTTCCGCTCGTCGATTACCTTAAATGGGGCAAAGGGCGGCTTGTCGAGGTCGCGGCGTTCAAGCGGAGCGCGTCCGGCAAATTACAGGAAGCGGTCGATCGTTTCATAAATATCGAGGAGATCCCGAGAGCGATCATGAAGACGAGAATATAAAAATTAGCTGTCATCCCCGCGAAGGCGGGGACCCACGCTTCCGTATTTTTATGGAAAGCATGGATCCTCCGCCTGCACGGAGGACGACTAATGCATAAAAAATATGATTCAACGAAAACAATTTAAAACGGAGATCGGCGGCAAGGAGCTCGTGCTTGAACTTTCCTCCCTTGCCGACCAGACAAATGCGTCGGTCATCGCGAAATACGGCGAAACGGTAGTGCTCACGACGGTCGTGATGTCGAAGAAGGATGTCGCGATGGATTACATGCCGCTTCGCGTCGATTACGAAGAAAAGTTCTACGCGGCGGGAAAGATTATCGGCAGCCGCTTCGTGCGCCGCGAATCGCGGCCTTCGGAGGACGCCATTCTTGCGGGCCGCACCGTCGACCGCACGATCCGCCCGCTTTTCGATAATCGCATGCGACGCGATATCCAGGTTGTCGTGACCGTGCTTCAGTACGACGAAGAGAACGATCCGGAGTTCGTGGGGCTTTTGGGCGCATCGACTGCGCTCGCAATCTCGGACGTCCCGTGGAACGGGCCGGTCGCGGGTGTCCGCGTCGCGCAGTTCGGGAGCGAGTTCAAGATCAATCCGATGAATTCCGAGGTCGCGGCGTCGAAGCCCGTCTTCGATGCGTTTCTCGCGGGCTCTTACGGCAAGATCAACATGGTGGAACTCGGTGGCGACGACGCGAAAGAAAAAGACGTGCTCGCGGGATTCACGCTCGCGCAGAAAGAGATCGACAAACTCATCGAATTCCAGCGGAAGATCGTGAAAGAGGTCGGCAAGCCGAAATCGGAAGTGAAGCTCGCGGAGCCCGATCCGGCGTTCAAAGAAGCCATCGAAACGTTTTTGAAAGATCGCCTCGAGGAAGCGGTGTATCAGAAGTCGAAAGCCGAGCATTATTCGAGGATCGGCAAATTAAAGGACGAACTCTTCGCGCATCTCAAAGAGAAGTTCGCGGAACCGAATTATAAAGCGGCCGATTTCCTTTTTGAAGAGCAGATCAACGACTTGGTCCACAAAAATATCCTCGAAAGCGGCAAGCGGCCGGATGGCAGGAAGCCGGACGAGCTCCGCGGGCTTGATGGCGAGATCGCCATTTTCCCGCGCACGCACGGCTCGGCGGTGTTCATCCGCGGAAATACCCAGGCGCTCGGCATGACGACGCTCGCGCCGCCGGGAGCGGAACAGCTTATTGAATCGATGGAGTCGACCGGCAAACGGCGTTTTATGCTCCACTATAACTTCCCGGCGTTTTCGGTGGGCGAGATCGGGCCGTTCCGCGGTCCGGGACGCCGAGAGATCGGGCACGGCAATCTTGCGCGCAAAGCGGTGGAACCGTTGATCCCGGCGAAAGAAACGTTTCCGTACACGATTCGCGTGGTTTCGGAGATTCTTTCATCGAACGGGTCGTCCTCGATGGCGACGGTGTGCGCGTCGGTGCTCTCTCTCATGGACGCCGGCGTGCCAATCAAAAAAGCGGCCGCAGGGATCGCGATGGGAATGATGCTGAAGGACGAAAAGCATTATACGGTACTCACGGATATCCAGGGGCCAGAGGATCATCACGGCGACATGGATTTCAAGGTGGCCGGCACGGAAGACGGCGTGAACGCGATGCAGATGGACGTGAAAGTGGATGGCATCACGCTCGAGATGGTCGAGAAAACGATGTCGCAAGCGCGCGATGCACGGCTTCAGATTTTGAAATTCATGAAAACGCTCATTGCCGCGCCGCGCGCGGAAGTTTCGAAATATGTTCCGGCGATCAGGACGCTGAAGATCAATCCCGAGAAGATCGGCACGCTTATCGGCCCCGGCGGCAAGATGATCAACGGACTCATCAAAAAATACGGGCTCGTCTCAATCGACGTCGAGGAGGACGGGAATGTCTTTATCTCGGGCGGCGAACAGAAGATGGCCGACGAAGCGGTCGCGGAGATCACGGCACTTACGAAAGAATACAAAGTGGGCGAGATCATCGAAGGCAAGGTGATCAAGCTGCTCGACTTCGGGGCGATCATCGATCTCGGCGGCGGCCGCGACGGCATGCTCCATGTCTCCGAGCTCAAGAACGGTTACGTGAAAACCGTGACCGAGGTCGTGAAGATGGGGGATCTGGTACGCGCGAAGATCATCCGGGTGGAGGACGGCCGCATCGGGCTTTCGATCAAGCAACTACAGCAATAGACGGACGGGAAGAAGCGGCGGAAATTCGGCATTGTCTTATGCCGGATTTTTTGTGTTAAAATAAGAACATATGGCCGATTCGAATGATCAACACGCATGGGCGGCGCCTCCGCCATCCTCGGTCCCCGGACCTGCGAATTCGGGGCCTTCCGCCGCTCCTCCGCCGCCGGAGGTGAAAGTGCGCACGCTCGCGAGCGATCTCGAATCAATGGCGCGGAGTGGCGGCGGCGCAGCGCAGTTTCAGAACGTAGCGGTTCCCATGAGCCACGGGGGCGGTATCAATACGGGGACTCATGATACAAAAGGCGTATGGACCGTGGTTGCCGTGATCGTCGCCATCGGCCTTATCGCCGCGATAGGATATTTCTCTTACGAATTGTTTCTCGCGCCGAAAACCGCGCCGTCCTCGGCGCCCGCGGCCCCCCCAATAATTCCATAGTATTTCGAACTACTCTTCGCTTGCGACCGCCGCAACTCCCGCTTTCGTCGCTTCTACAACCTGCTTTTTCAGTTCGTTGATCGTCTTTTTGTCCTCCTTCAATTTCTGGCGTACATTGTCGAAGCCCGTGCCGAGCTTTTCCGCGCCGAAACTGTAGCTCGCGCCGGATTTTTTCACCACGCCGTATTTGATGGCGCTGTTCAGTACGTCCGCTTCGTAGGAAATGCCTTCGCCAAACATGATGTCGAACTCGGCGAGCCGGAACGGCGCGGCAACCTTGTTTTTCACTACCTTCGCTTTTACGCGGTTGCCGACGACCTCCTCGCCTTTTTTGACCTGGGCAATCCTGCGTACATCGATGCGCACCGACGCCGCGAATTTCAACGCCATCCCTCCCGGCGTGGTTTCCGGATTTCCGAACATGATGCCGATCTTCATTCTGAGTTGATTGATGAAAATGACGAGCGTGCTTGTTTTGGCACAGAGCGCCGTGAGCTTGCGCAGTGCCTGCGCCATCATGCGCGCCTGGCGGCCGACATGCTGGGCTCCCATTTCGCCCTCAATTTCGGCTTTGGGCGTGAGCGCTGCTACGGAGTCGACGACGACGACGGATATCATCTCGGAGCGGACCAGACTTTCCAGAATATTCAGCGCTTCCTCGCCGTTGTCGGGCTGGGAAATAAGAAGTTCGTTCACTTTCACGCCGAGCCGCGCGGCGTATTCGGGGTCCATGGCGTGTTCGGCGTCGATAAATGCCGCTTTGCCGCCTTGTTTTTGCGCCTGCGCTACCACATTCAGCGCGAGCGTGGTCTTGCCGCTCGATTCCGGGCCGTAGATTTCGACGATGCGCCCGCGCGGGAGGCCGCCGACGCCCAAAGCGAGGTCGAGCGAAAATGATCCCGTGGGAATGATCGCCACGTCCACTTTTCTCGTTTCGCCGAGCTTCATAATCGCCCCCTCGCCGAACTTTTCCTGGAGTGAAGAAAGCAGATTGTCGAGCTGCTTCATATTTTCTTCCTTGCTTGCCGCCGCTCCCTCTTTCGCTTTTTTGTTTGATGTGGTCATGGTCTTAAGTCTAGAGTATAGCATATGTATGTCAAATAAAACTAAAAAATAGATAAAATCTTTCTGAAGATTTTATCTATTTTTTATCCCCGCGGAGGCGGGGATCCGGCTAATATAAAATCTTTCTGAAGATTGTATCTCTTTTTTATCTCTGCCCCGTATCACGGTACGAGGCAGGCTCTGGCGGGGATCCGGATCTCTGGTAACGCAACAAAAGAGGCGAGCTGTATAAGCTCGCCCCGCTTCCCTGAAGGCGTTTACGACCGCTGCGGTTTTCTCGTAAGCCATCGCGGCAGATCGGCTTGTCCATTGCCGTTCACCGATGCCGACTCGTTCCAAACGGTCTTTTTCCCGTCGGTGAGAGTCGCATTCATCTGCCGCACCCGGCCGCGCGCGTCGTCTTTGTTGCCGTGTACCGTCATGGCGATGCGCCGCTTTGCTTCCTGTTCCGCCTTCTTGGCGCCGGTGGCCGTGATATTTGAATATATCTTGACCTTCGGGCCGGTTTCGAATTCTTCAAACTCTATCTCCGCGGAAAGTTGATAGTGTGGCATTGGCTCTCCTTTTCAACCGCATCGTTTCCGGATTCCTGGGGATAGTATACCAGATTCTGCCGGAATATCAAGCCTCGCCCTTCTACGGGGATGTCGGCGTGCTTGAAGGCGCGGAGATCGCCGAAGCCGGCTCGTAGATAATTTGTTCAAGAAGCGACGCATCGCGCCCGAGGAATTTCTTCGCGGTGATGATCACCGTGTTCATCCCCGGGGCGAGCAGGACTGATTTGCTCCAGCCGCCGTTCGCGCCGAGCGATACCGTTTCGCCGTTCAGGGTGAGCTCCGTGCCGTTCGCAAGCGTTCCCGCGACCGTGACGGTGTTCGTTGTGACGTACGCGGGATTGCCCGAAGGCGAGGTAAGCGTTATTTGCGGGGTCCCGAAAATATGGCGGAATTGGAAAAGGAAATAAACGAGAACGAGCGCCGCGATACCAAGGATCCAGACGATGCGCGAAAAATCTTTTTTGGAGAAGCGGTTTTTCGTCGGTGCATCGTGCGCGCTCGAATCATTGAGGAACCCGCTTGTTTTTATTTTGGTCCACCACGGCTCCGGATCGAACCCGAGCATGCCGCCGAGCTTCACGAAATAGCCGCGTACGTAAGGCGCGGACGGCAGCGCGGCGAAATTGCCGGAGAGGAGTGATTCCAGGTGTTTCGCGGAGATTCCCGAAGCGGCGGAAAGTTTCTTGACCGTGAGCCCGCGGTCTTTCATAAGCTCGCTCAAAAATTCCTCGAAACGCATGCCGTGGATGTCGTTTGCGGTCATGAGTGGAATTCTAACGCCAAGCGGGGGAATAATCAATCTTTGACGCGAAGTGAAAACGATGTTAATTTCTCCTCAGCTGTTCGCGAACCCGCTCGGAGGAAATATGCCGTATCGCATCTTTGCCGTGATTGGAATACTGTGCCTTGCTTCCGCCGCATCCGTACTGCTGCTTGCATTGCACGGAGCCCGGATCGTTTTATTCAACAAAAGAAAGCCGTCCGGGGATTCGTTCGTGGGCGCCTGCAAGGGTTTGGGAATTGCCCTTGTCTATTCCATCGCACTTTATCTTGCGATCCCCGCACTCCTTCTTCATAACGAGATTCGGACGCGCAGGGTTCTTCGGAAATTGAGGAAGGCAAATACCAATTCGGCTTTTGCAAACGCATTGCGGCGCGGCGTCGCGATGAGCGTGAACACCGAAACGGGCGAGGTCGTGTATTACGATCTCAAAACCCTCGAGGACGAGTTGTGTCCCGGACCGGAACTGTCCGCAGATCTTCCGTTGAGAACGTCGGAGAATCCCGAGCCGGGCATGGCGCAGCTTGCCGATGATCTTGGACTATGACCCCGCTAAGACCCGTTGCGAAAATTGCAGCGGGCTTTTTTGTTCGTGTACGGGAGAGCATGCAACGATGTTCGAACGATTCCGGAGATAATAAAAAACGCCACCCTCTTCCGGAGAGTGGCGTACGGTTTGAATCTAAATTACTAGGCGTTCGCACGGCGGATCGCGTTGTCTTTCTCCTCGCCGTGAACGGCAACAACGCGCGTCTCAAGCTGCAGCGCTTTCTGCCGAAGCAGTTTTTTCGCGAATTTGTCGGCTTCCTCTTGCGAGGCCGCTTCGATCACAATGTGGTCGCGGATGACCGAACTATTCGTTAGGCTACTCGAGACGATCTTTGGCCCATTGCCTCGATCATCCTTCCAAATGACCACCGATTTCCGCTCGACCCTAAAATACACCGTAAATTGCATAGAGCCCCCTCTTCCAATTTTGCTGCTGAGATAATAGCAGAAATTGATATTTTTGTCAAACCTTTGCGCGGGAGCGGACGATCTTCGAACGATGCTGCAACAAAAGAACGTATTGCCACTTAAGGAGATCTTGGGTAGGCTGAATTTAGTCGGTTTTATGTCGGAGGGCAGAAATGAACCGGCGCGTTAAGAGATTCCTTCGCATGATTGCCGTGGATATCGGGTGGTATACCTTCAACAAACTTCCGGAAGGGATCGGGGCTCACACTGTAAATCTTTGCATCGAGAAAGGTCTTGTGCGAACAAAAAGAGTCGACAGGATGCAAAGCGGCGAAGTCGAAAGCTATCGAATCGCTCTCCGCATTACCGCCAAAGGAAAGGCTGTCCTTCAAAAAATTAGTAATGCAAGCTATTCCGAACCGGAATAGCTTTTTATTTTGCGCGCGGGAGCGGACGATTTTCGAACAATGTTGATTGAAGCGTGATAAAAAAGCTACCTATTAGGTAGCTTTAGTGGTTCCAGTTTGTGCGGCGCGTGCTGCTTTCGTGCGTCGCCATTGGCGCGCATCGGTCCAAAGAACGATTTCTGCACCTATCGCTAACAGGACGATGCCGATGAGAAACCAAACGAAGGGGTGTGCTTGAGGAAAAACTGGCGCACCGACGACGGTGCCCTGGATGAACATCATAGCGGTAAACATGAAAAAAAATCCTGCAAATACTGCGATAATGCCGCCAAGGTAACAAGCGTTCTCACCCCCGGTTTCAGGGAGAAGCGTGGGGCCACGATGTCTGCCTTTCATAGCGAGAAACATATGCCTCCTCAAAAAATGCTAAAGCAATTATATGGCCAAGAATCGAAAGAAGCAAATCTCGTGCGCAGGACAGGATTCGAATGGCTTTAGAAATTAGAAGCATGGATCCCCGCCTTTGCGGGGACGACGGGGGATATTAAAAGCACGGTTTCCGGCCCTCACCAAGTTTTGCGGGAATGATGGCGGACCCTCTAAGCCCCGGCTATGCCTCGCTTAGCCCAAGCTAAGCCCCGGCTATGCCCGGGCTGATTACGCATTCATCCGGTCTTCGATCTTGTCCATGAATACTTCGCGAGGTTTGGCGCCGTCGCCGGGGCCGATGAGGTCGATGCCCTCCATGAGGTCGAGGAGCCGCGCCGCGCGGGCGTAGCCGACTTTGAGCCGACGCTGGAGGAGCGATGCGGACGCTTTTTTCGCTTCGGCGATGACGCGGATTGCTTCGTTCAGCATCTCGTCGTCCTCGGCGTCTTCTAGGTAGTTGTCGAAGACGTCGCCGCTCTCTCCGGCCGGAGCGGATCCGCCTTCGGCGGGAAAACTCGGCGCCGCTCCGGCTACGGCTTCGACGATGGATTGGTTATTGTCGCGGATGAAGTTCGTGACCGCCGCGATTTCTTCTTCCGTGATGTACGAGCTCTGCACGCGTTTCGGTTTTGAAAGGTCGGACGAAATAAAGAGCAGGTCGCCGCGGCCGAGGAGCTTTTCCGCGCCCGCGGTGTCCAAAATGGTGCGCGAATCGATCTGGCTTGCGACCTGGAGGGCGATGCGCGACGTGATGTTCGCTTTAATGAGCCCCGTGATCACCTCGACCGACGGCCGCTGGGTCGAAAGCACGAGGTGGATGCCGGTCGCCCGCGCCATCTGCGCAAGCCGCACGATCGAGCCCTCCACTTCGCGCCCGTAGGTGCTCATGAGGTCCGCGAGCTCGTCCACCACTATTAATAGATAGGGGAGCGGTTCGTTCGGGTGCGATCCGTTGTAGCTTTTGATGTCGCGGCTCGAGGCCTGGAGCAGGAGCTCGTAGCGCCGGTCCATTTCGGCGATCGCCCAGCGGAACACGCCGACCGCTTTCTTGCTTTCGGTGACGACGGGAGAAACGAGATGCGGCAGGCCATGGTAGCTTGTGAGCTCCACGCGTTTCGGGTCGATCAAGATGAGCTTCAGCGTCGCCGGCGAATTTTTATAGAGAAGCGAAGTGAGGAGCGAATGGATCATGATCGATTTTCCCGCACCCGTCGCGCCCGCGACCAAAAGATGCGGCATCTTCTCGATGTTCGCGAAGGTCGGCTCGCCGGACACGTCGCGCCCGAGGACAAAGCCCAGCGGTCCCGCTTTTTGGAATTCCGGATAGCCCATGAGCGATCCCAGGCGCACGAGCGCCGCCGCTTTGTTCGGCACTTCGATTCCCACGAGCGATTTCCCCGGAATCGGCGCTTCGATGCGGATCGGATGCGCGGCCAAGGCGAGTGCGAGGTCCTGGTTCAGCGCCGTGATGCGCGAGAGCTTCACGCCTTCGGCGGGTTTCAGCGTGTAGCGCGTGACCGACGGCCCGATGTTGATCTCGCCCATTTCGACGGGAATGCCGAAGGAATCGAGCGTGCGCTTGATCACATTCGCGTTCGCGAGGAGATCGCCCGTCGTCGGCTTGTCGCTCGCGGACTTGAGTAGCGAGAGCGGCGGCGGGACGTAATTCTCGAATTTCAGCGTCGGCATTTTCTTCGCCGGTGTTTTCGCTGCCGCGGATTTCGCGATCATCGCTCCGCTTTCCGTTTCCGATTTTTCCTCTTCTTCAACCCCGTCTTTTTCACCATCAGTTTTTTTCTTTGTTGATTTTTTGTCAGCAAACGTTTCGGGTGCTTCGGGCGTTTCCGTTTCTCCGCCGGTGATGACGGGCGACGAGCGCAGCGCTTTTTTCGGCATCCTGAACTTGAGCGGCACGTTCGCCGCGACGATCCCGCCGATCACGAGTATGAAAACGTTGATCATAGTTGCCGCAATCGGGCCGAACGGATATTTGAGCGATCCCAGAGCGATCCCGAGCATGCCGCCGCCGTTCGCCTGGCTGATGTCGATCAAAGCGAGGACCGAGAGGATGATGAGCCCGATGCCCGCGAGCGTGATGCCCATGAACCGTTCCCGCTTGCCGAAAAGGAAGATCGCCGCGGCGAACGCGAGGCACGTCGGGAGGATGAAATAGCCATAACCGAGAAGGGTGTAGAGACCGCCGTAGATGGAAGCCCCGAGCGGCCCCGCTTCCGTGAACGCGGCGAGCGTGAGGAGTACCGCGGCGCATAAAAACGCGATCGCCCAAATGCTTTTTTGGGTGTCCGGGTGCAATCGATAGCGGGCCTCGCTTGCGGCCAGCCGACGCCGCGCGGCTGTTCTCTCGACGCGATCTTCTTTCTTTGCCATATCCCTATAAATGTACTCGAAAATCGCGGGGATTTCAATAAAATATCGGTGCAGGAGGGAATAATTGACACGCGTTCGGATTCCCGAGTACGATGCAGGCAGGAGTTTTGAAACGGAGGAACGTTCTATGACCGCTGCACGCAATACGTCCGTCACGGATTTTACGCTTACGAATGAACCGCTCGGAGACGAAGAGATTTCCCTCATTCTCGCGGCGCTGTTCAAGAAGATCGACGTGCCGGCGAGGAAAAGCGAACCGGCGCCGAAAACGATTCTCATGGATTTTTTCGGCATCGCGAAAACGATGAAAACATCGACGACGACGCGGGTGGAGCAGCCGTTCCGCCGCTGCAAGTTCAATACGTTTTGCCCGCCGGAAACGGCCGAGCTCGCGGAGATCCGCAATAAATCGAGCGAAAGCCCGATTGTGTTCCAGGCGCGGCATCTCGCGGGGGTCGAGGATTATGTCCTGAATCTTGCCACCGACCGGAGTTTCCATGTTGCGATCCTGAGCCGCGGCCTGATCGACATGCTCTACTGGTATGAGCGGGGGACGCGGAAAGGATTGTACAGCGCCGCGCACCACGAAAGCGCGAAGCAGCGCATTTACGAACTGCTTCGGCTTGATCTTGTCGACAGCTTCGTTTTTTTCACTTGTTCGCCCGAAGTGGCGATCAAACGGGAATATGACGGGGCGCTCACGCAGGAGCGCGGCTCGAATATGTCCGAGTCCTCGCTCGTGCAGTCACTCGCGATTTACGAGGAAGTGCTCGCGGACGTCGAAAAGCATGTGCCGGGCCTGCCGATCTTCCGGCTGGATACTTCGGATTGCACCGATCCCGGCCAAGCGGCGAGAGAACTGCTGCGGCTCATCCTTCCCGCGATCTGCAAGCGCTTCGGCGTGCGTACGGGAAGTTTTCTGCCGCGGTCGCCGAGCCTCATTGAAAAACAGACTCGGCATAACGACTATTTCGAGGAGCAGCTCAAGCTCAAGGGATATCCTTCGCTCCGCGCCATCGAATCCGCGGGATTCGTTTCCATCGGCACCGCGGAGCAGGAGGATACCTACCTGAATCCCCATCCGGAGAAAGCCGATTCGGACGGGTATTTTGACGAGATCGTCCGACTGCGGAGAGAAGGGAACGCGTGGAAATTCATCCACAAAGGGCCGCAGAACGATCGGATATTTTCCCATCGCCGGCCGCTTTCCATGGAAGTCGACGCGGAGGACGTCCTTGCCATCCGCGGCCGTTATCCGGAACTGCTCACGCTCAAGAAAACGCGGCGCTGTTTCAATATTGAAGGAGCCTCGGCGGGCGACTCATGGTTCACGCTGCACCTCGATAACGTCGAAGGGCTGGGCGCTTTCAGCGAGCTTCGCGCTCACGGCTCGTCCGAGAGTACGCACAGCGAGGAATTGCTCCGGCTTGCGGAGAAACTCGGCTTCGGCCTCGATGATATCGTCGAGGGAAGCTATCTCGCGCTCGCGCTCAAAAAGAAATAAGCGGAGTGCCGCCGCTTCGCTGCGGCGGCAGTCCATCCTCGAGAAAGCGAGGATGCAAATAAAATGCGGCCCCTCATTGGGCCGCCTTTTTTTCGCGCGCGTTGATCGTGCGTTCGAATATGTCGAAGATATGCGTCGCAATCTTCTCGATCATCCCTGCTTCGGGGAGGCCGGTCGTGTCCACGAGATGGAGCTGCGGGTGCGAAGGCGAGAGTTCCGCGAACGCACGCCGGTAGCGTTCGACGAGCGTTTTCACGGTCGCCGGATTCGTGGTTTCGCCGAGCTTCTGGCTCAGGGCGATGCGCAGTTCGCGTTTCATCGCGACATCCGGATCGCAGACGAAGAAATACGCCGCGTCGATCTTGTCTTCCCAGAGATCGGAAAGAAAAAACGTTTGGAAAAGTTTTCTCTCTTCCGCGCTGAGCTTTCCTTTTTCTTCCCAATACATCATCCACGCGTACGTATCGAACACGCAGCGGTCGAAGATGACGACGTCGTACTGGTGGCTATGGGAAAGATCAAGGAGGATCTCGAGCGCATAAAGGCCCGTGCGGATGTTGTAGACGGGAGCCGTCCGCTCGATGTGGCGGATGACCTCGGCGCCTTCCTGGGGGCGCAGTACGCGGAATCCCTGGCGCCGGAAGAATTTATCGAGTTCGGTGATGGTCGTCGTTTTTCCGGCGGACGGAGAACCCGTGAGTTCGATGAAGAATGGCCGCGGCAGGAACTGTTCGCCGTAGCGGAGATCGGTTTTCAGGTGGCGGAGGATGCGCTGCGCCCGCTCGTCAAAAATATTCTCATTGTGCACGATTGGCTCCTTGTAAAAGATCGCGTTCAAAGCTAAGTTAATAGTAACATCATGAAAGGCGCGCCACTGTGGACAAGATGGATTTTGGGTTTCGATCTGGACGGCACGCTCGTCGATCACACCGAAAACCGCCTCCGCGCGGCGAAAAAGCTCGGACATAGCGTGAAAAAGAACGAGGCGTCGTCCGATGTGATGAAGAAAATGATGAGCGAGGCCGAATATCGCGAATTACAGCGCTTGCTCTACGACGATCCGGAGTTCGCTTTCGCGCCGCCGCTCCACGCGGGAGCGATGAGAGCGCTCCAGTCGGTTCGGGCGGCAGGCATCCCGTACTTTCTCGTCTCGCGCCGCAAGAAAGCAGGTCCCGCGATCGAACTTATGAAAGCTCGCGGACTCTGGCCGGAATTTTTCAACGAGAAGAACGCGTTTTTCGTGCTTGAGAAGAAAGACAAAGACGCGAAAGCGCAGGAGCTCGGTATAACCGCCTATATCGACGACGAGCCGAGCGTGCTTGCGGAGCTCGCGTCGGTAAAACATAAATTCCTTTTCGATCCGGTCGGCGCGCACGCGAAAGGAAGCGGCGATTATGCAGCGATCCGCTCCTGGCCGGAATTTATCATGATGATTACGCAAAAATAATTTTATTTTTGTCATCCCCAATGGGAAAATATATGAAAAAAAATCTCAAAAACAAAAAACTCGTCATTTTCGACATCGACGGGACGCTCACGCCTTCGAAAGCGCCGGCTGACCGCGAGATGATCTCGCTTCTCTTGCGCCTGCTCGGAGAAAAAATGATTGCCGTAATCGGCGGCGGAAAGTACGATCTTTTCAAGAACCAGCTCGTACGCCGGCTCCCGAAGCGCGATGAGCGCCTCGAGCGGCTGTTCCTTTTTCCCACGAATTCGACCGCGTTCTATCGCTATATGCCGGACGGCTCCTGGCGCAAAGTATATTCGCACGAGCTTTCGCGCGCCGAAAAAAAGAAAATAAAAGCTGCGTTCGCGGCGGCGTTTAAAAAAATAAACTATAAGCATCCGGTGAAAACGTGGGGACCCGTGATCGAAGATCGAGGCACGCAGATCACGTTCTCCGCGCTCGGGCAAGAGGTCGTCCAAAAACTCGGCAAGCGCGGGCTTGAACTCAAGGAGGAGTGGCACAAGAAATCCGACGTGCGGCCGCAGTTCATGCGCGCCCTGCGAAAATTGCTCCCGAAGTTCGAAGTGCGGCAGGGCGGGCTTACGTCCGTCGACGTTACGCGTAAAGGAATCGACAAAGGCTATGGCGTGCGTCAGATCGAAAAAAAATTGCGCGTGAAGCGGAAGGAGATGCTTTTTGTGGGAGACGCGATCTTCCCCGGCGGTAACGATTACGCGGCGGTGAAAACCGGCGTCGATTACGTGAAAGTGAACGACCCGGAGGATACGAAAAAAGTTATTCGAAGCATCGTTGGCTCTCGGTAAAAACCATTTGTATTACACCGAACGACCGTTCGATTTAATATGAAGAAAAGATAAAACAAAAATAAAGTTGACATGAAGGGCGGATGCGCGTATAGTGCAAGCATCCGCTTTTTATTACTCCATGAATACCGAATCGACAAAGCCCGCAAGCGAAATTTCTCTTCCCGTGACCGTCGCGCCTGCGCCCGAGTTTTTGCACAATTCGCTCGGGCTGCGGCTTACGGTGCAAGAGGTCGTCGGCGAGATCATGGCTTTCATGCACGCGGATCTTACGCGGCGCTATAAGGTCACGATCGGTACGGACTCCGAGCTTTCCCGCGGGAGCGCCGATTTCGTGACCGCGATTGTCGTGCACCGCGTGGGCAACGGCGGCCGCTATTTCTGGCGACGGATCGATGCCTTGAAAATGCACTCGCTCCGCGAACGGATCGTGAAAGAAGTGCTCATATCGCTCGACATCGCAAAAGATACGCTCTCTGAGCTCAAGAAATTCCCGCTACCCGAATTCGATTTCGAAATTCACATCGACGTGGGCGAGAACGGCCCGACGAAGGCGCTGATCCAGGAGGTCGTAAACATGGTCCGGGCGAACAATTTCGAACCGCGGACGAAGCCCGAAAGCTACGCGGCGTCGAACATCGCCGACCGGCACTGTTAGATCTCAAATCTCAAATCTCAAAAATAAAACCTTCGTTGTTAAAAGTTTTGAGATTTGAGATCTAAGTTTTGAGATCTAAGATATCAGATCCGAGATAATTTCCATGGACACCCTCGTTTTCGACATTGAAACCCAGAACTTTTTTACCGACCCCGGCGTCGGCTGGAATAATTTCGGCGCCTTGAAAATTTCCGCGGTGGGCGTCTATTCCTACGCGCACGACAAATACTTCGCGTTCGAGGAGGACGAAGTGGAGAAGATGTTCGATTTGTTTCATAACGCTTCGCGGATTGTTGGCTTCAGCAGTAATCGTTACGACATTCCCGTTCTCCACCTTTATTTCCAGCGGCTCGGCGCGCACGCGCCCGACCTTTGGAAGAAAGAGCGCGTCGACCTGCTTGAAGAGGTTGAGATGGCGACGGGCCAGCGGATCTCCTTATCGCGTCTCGCCGAAGCGAACTTGGGCGTGAAAAAAGACCGTCATGGTTCCGAAGCGGTCGGATTGTATAAAGAGGGGAGAATCGACGAACTCAAGGAATATTGCCTGAACGATGTAAAACTTACGAAAGAGCTGTATGACCTGTACCGCAAGCAGCGCTCATTTATCGTTCCGGATAAGAAGAGCGGCGAACTCATGAAGGTGGAATTTGCCAAACTCCAGCCGGCGCTTTTATAAAATGGTATTCACTGCGTTGCACCTTTTTGTCGTCACCGCGTCCACCTGAGGTGGATCCTCCTCTGGGGGAAAGGCGGGGATCTACGCTCCCAAGATATTCTTGTAAAAAGCATGGACTCTCGCCTTTGCGAGGGCGACGCGACTAATGGCATGAAAAAAATCTATCTCGACTATGCCGCTTCGACGCCGGTTGATCCGGCGGTCTTCGAGGCGATGCGACCGTATTTTTCGGAAAAATTCGGAAATCCCGGTTCGCTCCATTCCTTCGGCCAGGAGGCGATCGCGGTCGTCGACCGGTCCCGCGAAACGATAGCGAAAGCGATTGGCGCGGAGTTCCGCGAAATTATTTTCACCGGATCGGCTACGGAAGCGAACAATCTTGCATTGCGCGGCGCAGTGAACAATCTCAGATCTCAGATCTCAGATCTCAAAACTCCGCGAATTATCATTTCCGCAATTGAACACGAATCGGTCTTGGAGACTGCGCGGGACCTCGAAAAAGACGGCATAGAAGTGATCTACCTGCCAGTTGATGCTTGCGGCGCCGTGGACATGGGAAAATTGAAGTCGTCGCTCAATGAGCGCACTGTTTTGGTTTCGATTATGTACGCGAATAATGAAATCGGAACCATCCAGCCCATTAAAGAAATCGCCGAAATTGTCCATGGCCAACGAGCCAATGGGCCAACGAGCCAACGAGCCCGGCCTCTTTTACATACGGATGCCGTGCAGGCATTCCAGTTTCTGGATTGCGGCGTGAATGCGCTCGGCGTCGACCTTATGACGCTTTCCGCTCACAAGATCTACGGCCCGAAGGGAATCGGAGCGCTTTACCGGAGAATTTACGATACGTGCTTGCCGCAGGCGATGGTGACCGGCGGCGGCCAGGAATTCGGCTTGCGCAGCGGCACGGAGAACGTGCCGTCAATTGCGGGCTTTGCGAAAACGGTCGAGCTTTTGCGTTCACCGGCTAATTCGCACGAATTAGCCGGTAAGAAGATCGCGGCGTTGCGCGATCGTTTCTGGGTGGAGCTCAAAAAAATATATCCGAAGGCGGAGGTAAACGGGCAAACAGCAAATAGCAATCCGCAATTAGCAAATTACCGATTACCGATTACCGACTACCGATTGCCGAACATTCTGAATGTTTATTTCCCGGATCATCTTGCCGAAGATCTGCTCGCGAAACTCGATCTCGCGGGACTTGCGGTCTCGGCCGGTTCCGCGTGCCGCAGCCGCGCGGTCGAGTCGTCGTATGTGCTTGAAGCGCTCGGTTATTCCAAAGACCGAGCGAAACGGAGCGTGCGTTTCAGCTTCGGCCGGCCGACGACGGAGGGGGAGATTGACCGGGCGCTCGGGATCGTTAAGGAATCGCTCACCGTGACGCCCCGGACTTGATCCGGGATCCATGCGCCGATTTGTCATTCCGGATCCGCCCTTGGCGGAATCCGGGAAGACAGATGGGAGGGGCGCACGATCGTCACTTTGCGATTCCGGGAAGACAGCGGCGTCCGTTTTCCACAGTCTTTTCCGGAGCAATAGTGTGTTTGACAAATTACAGCGAACGGTGCTATAATACCGACAGATTGATGCAATTTCGACGATTTCAGGCCGAACAGGAGGGCATCATGAAAGACAATCTCATCGCGATCTTCGGGAATTTCGTGATGCTTCTCGGACTCGTGCTTTCACGGTTCCACCGCCGCGCGTCCATAGAGAAGGCGAGATAACGCAAAATGGGCAGGAAATCATTTTCTCCTGTCCCATCCGCTTCAGCCGACCGGGAAATTGGCCGTTTGAAGCGGGTGATATTCATGCGAGATTTAGAAAGGGATGATATAATGTGAATAAATGGTTTCTGCATCATATCCCGCTATCAGATCGTATTAACCTTTATAGACAGATTCTGGTTTCCGCCAGGATGACAAAATACAATGCCCAACTTCCATCGTTTCACTATCAAAGCACAGGAGGCCCTGCAGAACGCCCAGGAGCTCGCCGCGAAAAAGAATCACGGAGAGCTCAGGTCGCTCCATGTTTTGGCCGCACTGCTCGAGGAGCAGCAGTCGCTCGTGGTTCCCATGATCCAGCGTTCGGGTGCGAACGCGGAAAAGCTTTCCGAACAAGTGGAGCTCGAACTTTCGCGCTTGCCGCGGCTCGTGGGCAATTCGAACGTGGGCCAGCTTTATCTTTCGCAGGAGCTCATGAAAGTGCTCGATCAGGCGGCAAAGATCGCGACCCAGCAGAAGGACGAGTTTGTTTCCTGCGAGCACATTTTGCTCGCGCTTTTGGACGTTCCTTCGGCGGCGAAGAACGCGCTCGAGCAGTTCGGCGTGCGCCGCGATGCGGCGTTCCGCGTACTCGCGCAACTCAGAGGTTCGACGAGGATCACCGACGAAAGCCCGGAGTCGAAATTCCAGGTGCTCGAAAAATACGCGATCAATATAACGGACAAAGCGAAAGCGAGACAGCTCGATCCCGTGATCGGCCGCGAAGAAGAACTGCGCCGCTTGATGCAGGTGCTTTCGCGCCGCACAAAAAACAACCCCGTGCTCATCGGCGAACCGGGCGTGGGCAAAACCGCGATTGTCGAAGGGCTTGCACAGCGCATCGTCGCGGGCGATGTCCCGGAGCCGCTTAAGGGCAAGCAAATTTTGATGCTCGACCTCGGGTCTTTGATTGCCGGCACGAAATTCCGCGGCGAATTCGAAGATCGCTTAAAGGCCTTCGTAAACGAAGTGAAGAACGCCGCGGGCCAGATCATCCTCTTTATAGATGAGATTCATACGATCGTGGGCGCGGGCGCGGCCGAAGGCGCCGTGGACGCATCAAACCTTTTGAAGCCGGCCCTCGCGCGCGGCGAACTGCACGCGATTGGCGCGACGACGATCCGCGAATACCAGCGGTATATCGAAAAAGACCCCGCGCTCGAACGGCGCTTCCAGCCGATCATGGTGGATGAGCCGACGATCGACGATTCGATCGCCATCCTCCGCGGCCTCAAGGAAAAATACGAGATTCATCACGGCCTGCGCATTTCGGACGAAGCGATCATCGAAGCCGTGAATCTTTCCGCGCGTTACATTACGGATCGGTTTTTGCCGGATAAGGCCGTCGACCTGATCGACGAAGCCGCCGCTTCGCGCCGTCTCGAGACCGAAAGCCTGCCGAAGGAGATCGACCAGGTGCGGCGCGAGATCACGCGCCTCGAAATCGAGCGGCAGGCGCTCTCGAAGGAAGGGCCAAAAAGCGAGGATCGCGTGAAAGCCATCGATAAAGAACTGAAAAATCTGAAGGAGAAGAACGACGAGCTTTCCGCGAAGTGGCACTCGGAGAAGATCAAGTTCGAAACACTGCACCAGCTCCGCCAAAAAATAGACAACCTTCGCCGCGAGGCGGAAATCGCCGAGCGCGAGGGGAATCTCGAGCGCGTGGCCCAGGTCATGTACGGCGAATTGCCGCAGGCGGAAAAGGATTTCGAGATATTCGAGAAGAAGAACTTCGGCGCGCCGGCGCGTAGCAAAAAATCGAAGAAAGCG
>DATLTV010000061.1:0-13711 GCA_035533375.1 Minisyncoccota bacterium | reverse complement strand
TCGCTCCACGTTACTTTCTGATCTTCATCAATAAAGAAAATACTAAGTTTCGCTGTTTGAATAATCTCTTTGATCTGATTTTCACCAAGGTTTTTAAACATTCCGGATTTTTCGTTCAGCCGATGCGCCTCGTCTATAATTAAAGCATCGAAAGTATTAGCTTCGGATTCGGTGAAAGCTCCAGAGCCGCTAAACATATTTGATATCTCGCTCTTTTTGAAATGGCCAGTAAGCATGCTCTCATAAACATCGCGCGGGGCAGAATTTTTAGTTACGTACCTGGTAACTAGGCCGAGTTTAGTTATAGTAACGAGAAGGTTAATCGCGACTACCGATTTTCCGGTTCCAGGTCCACCATCGATAATCAGCACATTTTTATTGTCTATACCGGATTTTTTTGCCAATGCAAGCGCTGTTTCATAAACAAGCTTCTGGTCATCAATCATTACGAATTCGCCAACCCCCTTCAACATTGAAGATAGGCTATCAGCAAGGCTTTTTGAAGGTTTTATTTTCCCGACATCGATGCGATACATCGTATCTTTCTTATCGCCGTATTTAACATATTTACTAATAAATTCGCGCAGTTTAACCTTGTCATTTTTTAGAAAAACGGGGGCTTTGGCGATATATTCAGCATAAAAAGAGTTCGTTATGACTCCATCATCCACATAATTATGCAAATAGGCGCATGGGTTAAGGTTGATATGTTCCTCGTAGACCGTTTCGTTAAAACCATTAATGAGCGATGCGTAAGACCACGCCTGGTAGGAGGGGTGGCTCTCTTCACTTGGGCCTTGCTCGAAACGCGTAATCACAATGGCGTCTTTGGTAGTAATTTGAACCTTGGACCATTGTTTTAATTCAATAAGCATCACCTGTTCGGCATGAACTTTGTCTTCGCCCGTGATAATAAAATCAATGCGCTTCGAGGTTTGGGGAATACGATATTCGATTGCTATACCAGCATCGTTTGGAACGGAATCGTCATCCAAAACAAAAAACATTTCTCGCAAAGAATTTTTCCATGAATTAATTTCATTTTTTCCGACATTAATTTTTAGCTTATCTCTCACGCAAGCCAAAACAATATCTTCGATACTATTATCGGCAACATCTGCCAAGAAGTCGCGTTTCTTTGATTGGTAAACGATCACCGTATTAAAGCTCGTTATATTTCATATGCTTCCCTTTTGCTTTCTCAACCGGGTACTTGGCTTCGTTTTGCGCCATCTTTTTGTCGAGCGCGGCCATGATGTCGATTTGATTGTCATGCGCCATAAGAAGAATCCAGTAGAGAACGTCGGCGAGTTCTTCGCTGATCTCATTCTTGTGCGATTTCGCATAGTCCTCCAATTCCTTTCCGGTTTTCCACTGGAAATGTTCGAGGACTTCGGCGGCCTCAAGCACCAAGGACAGCGCCATATCCTTATTATTGTGGAATTGCTTCCAATCCCGGGCGTCGCGGAACGCGAGAATTCTTTGAATTGCCTTGTCGATTTGCCCCATGAGGACTTAAGAAAAACTTTATCTTTTCTTTAGAATAATTTTATCCCGTTTTTCCTTCTTCGCCAAGGCTTCGAAGAACGCGGTGCCCAGCGCGCCATGGGCGGCGGTGGAGGACGTGAAAGCACCCTTCTTCGCTTCCATCAAGGGCAGATCCGCCTCGGGCGGAAAGGCTGCGAAGGGCACGGCGTTGGGATACCTTGAGAATATGGATCCCGGACAAATCGTTAAAGCGATTTTCCGGGATGACAAAAAGGAATATTGAAAGCGTGGCGGAGCTGACGGTTTCCTTGCCGTCGAAACCGCATTTCGGAATCTCTACTGCCCTTAAAAAAATATGTCCCCCGTCTTTGGGGGCGGGGGAACGGTGGGTAATCCCAAAAATTACTCTTTTAGTATAGTGGTTCGACGGGGATTGTCAAACGATACTTTATAAAAATTTTATCTGCGGCGGCGGACGATAAGCGTATGGATCCCGGACAAATCGCCTGCGGGCGATTTTCCGGGATGACAAAAAAGAAATATTGAAAGCGTGGATCCTCGCCTACGCGAGGACGACGAAAGGCGCCACGTTCTAAGCCCCGGCCATGCCCCGGCTAAGCCCTAGCTATGCCCCGGCTTATTCTTACTCCTCTTCCGCCTCCTTTTTGATCTCCTTGAATTCGTTCTCGAGTTCTTTGAGGCGCTTTTTGCTCGCGGCGATGAGGGTCGAGGCTTTTTTCACTTTTTCGAGGGCGACTTCCACGTCGAGCTCTTCCTGCGCGTCGAACCACTCGAGGATCTTCGCGATCTCTTCGAGGTGGTGCTTGAATGATTGGGATTCTTTTGGTTTGGGCATAGGGGTTTGGATGCAAGACTAAATTCTCAAAGGTATGGATCCCGGACAAATCGCTGAAGCGATTTTCCGGGATGACAGGTAATCGGGGGGATAATTAAAGTAATGTGTTGTTTCCTTCGACGCGGGATTTGATTTTGCCGTCCGCAACTTCGAGCTCGAGCTTTTCTCCGGGCTTCACATCGCGGGTGCTTTTCACTATCGTACCATTTTTCCAGGCGATCGAATATCCGAATTTGAGCTGGCGCACGGGGTCGTGGAGCTTTACGGCGCGCTCGGCAAAATCGAGCCGCTCATTCGCCCGGGCGATCATTCCTTCCGCGTGGTCGAGGACGGCGCTCCGCGAAGCCGCGAGGTCGGCGCCGATGCGGCGGATGCTTTCCTCGATGCGGACGTAGAGATGCCCGGCCTGGTAGAGCTTGGCGTACGCTTCCTGCCAGGGACGGCTCAAAAGATTTGCAGCCGCCGTGGGCGTCGAGACCATGGCGTCCGCGGCGAGCGCGGCGAGCGGGACGTCCTTGTCGTGGCCGATGCCCGCGATAACCGGCACGGGGAAATTCCGCACGGCGCGTACGAGCATTTCATTGTTGAAGGCCTGCAGGGACTCGAGCGATCCCCCGCCGCGGATAATCACGAGCACTTCGATGTCTTCCTTGCGCATCGCCTCGATCGCCGAGAGAAGCGGCGCGACGGCCTGCTGGCCTTCGACGCGCGAATCGCAGACGCTCACTTTGAATCCGTACTTGCCGAGATTGTTCTCGAAGTCGTGGATCACGGCGCCCTTGAGCGAAGTGATGACGCCAATTTTTTGCACGTACTCCGGCAGTGCGCGCTTTTTCGCGGGGTCGAAGACGCCTTCAGCTTCGAGCTTCTTTTTCAGCGTATCGTACGCCTTTTTGAGCGCGCCTTCGCCCACGAGCTCAACCGCGTCCGCCACGAACGAAAATCTGCCGGTCGGGGCGTAAATATTCGGATGGCCCGAGAGGATCACTTCCATGCCGACCTCGAGCGAGACGCCGCACATGTCGTAGGTGCGCTTCCAGAGGATGCAGTCGAGCACGCCGCCGTCCTCTTTGTCTTTGATCGTGAAATACATATGGCCCGACGCCGCGCGCTTCAAATCGGAAATTTCGCCCGTGATCCTCGCGGCCTTCGCCTTGAAAAATTCGTTGAGCAGCGCGATGAACTCGGCAACGGTGAACACTTTTTCGTCGGTCAATTTATTGGGCATGGATTCACTTTACCATTCTCGCGCCACAAAAAAAACGGCCCTGGGGCCGCGTGAGATGCGCGATGCGCGGAAATCAGCGGGAAGCAGGCAGGGCAGAGCGTTTTCGTGCACCACCCAAAGCAACGGCCGGCCGACGGGACTTCCCGGAAACGGCTTTCGAATAGCGCAAAATCTCCACGCCGATCAATTCCCCTTTTTTATCCGTATCGATGAGCAAAGAACCCCTGGCGGCGGTTTTATGCACCTTGCCCTTCTTGAGCTTAATTGTAGAGGGCATCCGCGATTTTATCGTATTTCATTTGCATATTGTGATTTTAACCGATAATCATAAAACCGCCATACCGCCAGATATCAAATTTTTCTAAAGTCGGTTCTGATGGAAAAAATGAGGGGTTGACAAATGAGTTCGAAGGTGTATTATGGAAGATAAGAACAGTAGGTTCCCACCAAGGACTACACTGTGCGTCAGAATAAACCCCGCTTAAGCGGGGTTTATTCTATTCGTGCGCAAACCACCACATATTTTCTTTAGAATTTCTTTAGATCTATTTTATCTTGATGTGATATTTAAAAATCGTGGATCCGGGTCCGTGGTGCATGGAGTAGCATACTGTTCTTGACGCACAGTGAACCGGGTGCAAATCCCGGCGGATCCACGCAAAACCCCCGCTCTCGTGCGGGGGTTTTGCGTGGCGCTCTCTCTGGGTCCCAGCTGGAGTTTACCCCGTACCGGGATACGGGGCTGGGACGAAGGGGTGAGCGAGGATAAGATGGGATGACGTAAGATAGGACAGCGCTAGAAAAAGCGATGGAAATCGGCTATGATCGACCGTATGGAGTCGAGATACGACATCAAGGAAGTTGAGGCCCGCATTTACAAGATGTGGGAGGAATCGGGGCTCTTCAACCCCGATGTTTGCGTGGAAAAAGGCGTCACAAAAAAGGATGCCGAGGCGTTTTCGGTGGTACTTCCGCCGCCGAACGTGACGGGCACGTTGCACCTCGGGCATGCGTACGAAGACACCTTCCAGGACATCATCGTTCGCTTCGAACGCATGCGCGGCAAAAAAACTTTATGGGTGCCAGGCACGGACCACGCGGCAATCGCGACACAGGCGAAAGTGGAGAAAGAGCTGCAGAAAAAAGAGAAAAAAAGCCGTTTCGACCTCGGGCGCGAGGAATTTTTGAAGCGCGTGAACGCATTCGCGAAGGAAAGCCACGACACGATCGTGCGCCAGGTGCGGCGCATGGGCGCTTCACTCGACTGGAGCCGCGAGGCATATACCCTGGACGAAAAGCGCAACCGCGCGGTCGTCGCCGCTTTCGCGAAAATGCACGAGCTCGGGCTTATATATAGAGGGAACCGCGTCGTGAACTGGGACCCGAAGGGCCAGACGGTCATTTCGGACGACGAGATCGTCTACGAAGAGCGCAAAGCGAAGTTCTACACATTCCGCTATTCGAAAGACTTCCCTATCGCGATCTCCACGACCCGTTTGGAAACGAAAGTCGGCGACACGGCGGTCGCGGTGCATCCTTCGGACCCGCGCTATAAAAAATTCGTCGGGAAAGAATACGATGTCGATTTCTGCGGCACGCCGCTCCATATCAAGGTAATCGCGGACGAGGCGGTGGAAAAAGAGTTCGGGACGGGGGCGCTCGGCGTCACTCCCGCGCACAGCATGATCGACTGGGAGATGGCGCAAAAGCACAAGCTGCCGCTTATCCAGGTGATCGACGAACACGCGCGGATGACGATCGCGGGTCCGCTCAAAGGCATGAAGACGACCGAAGCCCGCGAATGGGTCGCGGAGGAGCTCCGCAAGCGCGGCCTCCTCGAAAAAGAGGAGGAAATTCCGCAAAACGTTTCGACCTCCGAGCGCACGGGCGGCATTATCGAACCCTTGCCGAAATTACAGTGGTTCGTGAATGTCGATTCGAAATTCGAAATTCAAAATTCGAAACTGCAAGGAATTAAAAGCGGCGCGAAGATCACATTGAAAGAGCTCATGCGGAAGGTCGTTGAGAGCGGGCAGATCAAGATCATGCCGGAGCGATTCGAAAAAGTATATCTGCACTGGATCGATAATTTGCGCGACTGGTGCATCTCGCGGCAGATCTGGTTCGGACACCGGATCCCCGTCTGGTACAAGGGCGGCGAAATCCACGTCGGTGGTGCGCCTCAGGGCAACGGCTGGGAGGAAGACCCCGACACGTTCGACACGTGGTTTTCTTCAGGCACGTGGACGTTCTCGACCTTGGGCTGGCCCGACGAAACGCCGGATCTCAAGGCATTCCACCCGACTTCGTTCATGGGACCCGGTTACGAAATCCTTTTCCTCTGGGTCGCGCGGATGATCTTGATGAGCACGAGCCTCCTCGGCGATATTCCTTTCCGCACGGTCGCTTTGCACGGCATCGTCCGGGATTCAAAAGGGCAGAAATTCAGCAAGTCGGCGGGAAACGGCATCGATCCCCTGCTCCTTGCGGATCAATACGGCGCGGACGCGATCCGCATGGCTTTGATCGCGGGCACGGCGCTCGGGAACGACGTAAAATTCGACGAGCAGAAAGTGAAGGGCTACCGGAATTTTTCGACGAAAATATGGAATATCGCGCGGTTTGTCCTTCTGAATCGCCCCGCGGATGTACGCGGATCCAATAAATCGGTAGAGGCGGATCCACGCGGATACGTCGCGGCGTTGCAGGAGCTCAAAAAGGAAGTGACGGCCCATATAGAACATTTCGAGTTCCACTTAGCCGCGGAAAAGCTCTACCACTATATTTGGCATACGCTCGCGGACAAAATTGTCGAAGAGGAAAAAGCGAAATTAAAAGACGGGAGCGAAGAAGAAAAAGCGGCATCTTACGCGCTCCTCGAACACCTGCTTCTCGAATCGCTCACCATGCTGCATCCCTTTATGCCATTCGTAACGGAGGAGATCTACGGCATTTTCACGCCGGGGAAAATGCTCATGGTGGAGCGGTGGTAAACACGTCGTAAACACGAAGCGTAATAAAAGCATTGTCTTCCCGGAAAATTACCGTTGAGCGTACCCCGCCGTCATCCCGGAATCCCGCCGCAGCGGGAGGAACGGGATCCATACCTTTAAAATCATTTCAATAAGTATGGATCCCGGACAAATCGCTGAAGCGATTTTCCGGGATGACAGAGCAAACGGCTTTCAGGATGACGGCGAGGGCGACAGAGTGAATGGCTTCCTGGATGACAACGGCGACTGCGTTCAATAATGGTAGAATAGAAGGGTGACCACCTTCGTCGTCATCCTTCTCGGACTCCTGCCGGGTTTTATCTGGCTACTTTTTTATCTTCACGAGGATTTACACCCGGAACCAAAGCGGCTCGTAGCGCTCGTGTTCTTTGCAGGAATAATCTCCGCATTCGCCGCGCTTTTCTTCGAGCGGATATTGAACGGCGTCGTGAGCGCTTCCATCCTCACGCTCGCGTCGCCAATCACCTTCGGTATGCTCCTCTATCTTTTTGCACTCGCCGCAATCGAGGAAGCGGTGAAGTTCGGCGCGGCGTGGTTCAGTGTCCATAAAAATGCCGCTTTCGACGAACCGGTGGACGCGATGTTCTACATGGCGGTCGCCGCGCTCGGTTTCGCGACCGTCGAAAATCTCGGCGCTCTGAACCTCGCCGCAGCCGGGGGTACACCGTTCCTCGGCGGCGCGCTCGCCACGATCTCGACCCGATTCGTCGGCGCAACACTCCTCCACACGCTCGCGTCGGGCTTCGTCGGCTATTATTGGGCGCTCGGCATCCGCGAATTCAAGCGGAGCGCTTTTATTCCCGTGGGTCTCGCGCTCGCAACGCTCGTGCACGGCATTTTCAATTATCTCGTGATCGACTACGGCAACCTCATCTACATGGTCGCCTTCATCGGTATCGTCGGATTCTTCGTGATCAGCGACTTCGAAAGACTGAAGCGACGGACGATATAGCGATATCCACCCCGTTTCCACAGCATACCCTTGGAACAATGCAAAGCGATATGGTATACTGAATTCCATGGATGCGAACGACGAAAACTTTTTCAAACGACTCATCGGCGGTCGTAGGAACAACGACAACGATCCTCGAATCGAACTCGCGAAAGCGGGGGGCGCCGTGGCGCGAAGATCGCGCACGGGAGAAGCCGAAGAGAATGGCGGCATGCCGAAGCCGCTCGCCGAAGAACCCGAAGGCCAACTCACGATTGATGTCTATCAGACGCCCGATGACATCGTCGTCGAATCCGCAATCGCGGGCGTACGGCCCGAGGACATCGACATCAACGTGACGAGCGACTCGATTGCGATCCGCGGCGCGCGCCATCGCGAGAAAGAGGCGGGCGACGAGGATTATTTTTACCAAGAATGCTACTGGGGCCGTTTCGCCCGGTCGGTCATCCTCCCACAGGAGGTCGATCCCGAGAACGCTTCCGTTTCTTTCAAGAACGGCATTCTCAAAGTACGCCTCCCGAAGCTCCATCGGAAAAAGGAAAGGAAATTGAAGGTGCGGATAGAATAGCCGGGGCATAGCGAGGCATAGCCGGGGCATAGCGCGCGAAATCAACACAATAAGATTTCGCGCGTTTAGTTTTCAAAAATACTAAGCCCCGGCTAAGCACAAGCTAAACCCCGCTCAATCTCTGTCCGCTATCCTTGCTTTCGCATCTTTTATCTGCTAAACTTCTACCTATGCGACAATGCACACTGTGCCACAAAGGTTCGCGGATGGGAGGCGCCCGCAAGCTTCTCCGCGGCCACTATAACCCCGTGAACTGGACGCGGAAGTATCCGAACCTCCAATACGCCAAAGTGGAAGGTCGGCGCACGCTCATCTGCACGAACTGCATGAAGACGATCGCGAAGAAAGGAGCCGCGAAAGCAGCTAAATAAATGGCGCCTCGCCCGGAACGCATACAGCTCGCCGCGGAACGGGAAAGCGCGGAAAAGACCGCCGAACTTGCGAAATTCATCGAGCGAGCCGCGGCGGCGTATCGCGCGGAAGGAATTCCCGTCTTGCCCGACGGGCGAATAAACATGACCGCATTCCGGGATGTTGAACCGGACCTTCAAAAGGACGAGGAGAAGGTTCGTGAAATGAAGGCGATGTTCGAGGAACAAGCCGAGGCGGAGGGACTGGAAAAATCAGCTACCGATGGCGAAAAACTCGAAATGCTTACCCATGCCGTAATGCACAAGAGCCTCAGCAAGAAATTCATCGTCGCCCGCTCCTCCTACTTCGACGATATCTACAATAAGACCGACACCATTCTATTCGATCGGCAAACCGGCGACCCGATCTGCACCTTCGATGAAGTCGGCGATACGAAAGGAAGCCTGTACGAAAAAAAACAGGCGGCAGTTCGGGACCGGAACCTCGGAAAAGGCGGAATTACGCTGAAGTATGGATTGAAACTTGAAGACGCAGAGGGAAAGAAAAAAATGGTGCCCGGGGCGGTGCAGCACATTCCCGTCTTCTATATCGCGCTTCCAAAAGATCGAATCGAGAAAGGCGTCCGCGAGTTCGAACCTTCGGCCGAACGGCAATCGGATTTCGAGAAAAAACTTTTCGAATACTTTCTGCAGGCGCTGGCATTCCAAGTGCAAGGGCTCGAACTTTACAATAATCGACTCGATCCGAATCTCAAAAATCGCCTAGCCGCTTTCAAAAAGATGCTCGCGGAAATGCAAAAAATAAAAACCTAGGCGCATTCTAAATAATCGGGCCGTAGTATACCGGTAGTACGAGCGCATGGGGTGCGTTTAGACCGGGTTCGATTCCCGGCGGCCCGACCAGCTCCGATTTTCCCTTTCGCCTCCCGGGCTCTCTTTAAGTCGGCGAGAAGGGAAAATCTCCGCCTTAGATAAGGAGGTGTTTTTGCGCCGCGGCGAAAAAACTTTCTTTCATTGCCGCCGGGAATCGAACGGGGTCGGGAAATAAAAAAAGGCGGAATATTCCGTCGCCTTTGTTTTAGCTTATAGCTCAAAATGACGGTGGATTGCTTCGCGGCAATACTTTAACCGGAACTCCCTCTAGGTCGCTTACCACAAATTTCTTGGTCAACTCGACCTTTTCCGGTTTCACCTCAAGATGTATCTCTTTGTCGTTCCAGCCAAGAAGCATAAGTCCGGGGATAGAAAATATGAGATCATGGTACTTCTTGATTAGCTCTCCGTTTTTCGCGAGCTTTTCCATGTCCATTTCTTCAGCCATTACTCATCCTCCTCGCTCAATATACCTGCTATGGATAATTTAACCGATTCGGATAGAATAAACAATATGGCTGAAGATTTGAGCAAAAAGCACTGCATCCCTTGCGAAGGCGGAACGCTGCCGATCCCGCCGGCATCCGTCGCGAACTACCTTGAACGCGTGCCGGGGTGGAGTTCGCCCGATAATTTGAAAATTGTGAAAGAATTCGAATTCAAAGACTTCAAGGAGGCGATGGGGTTTGTGAATAAACTCGCCCTGATCGCCGAGGCGGAGGGCCACCACCCGGACATCTATATTTTTTATAACAAAGTACGCCTCGAACTTTCGACCCACGCTATCGGCGGGTTGTCGGAGAACGATTTTATTTTGGCGGCAAGGGCAAATACTGAAGCATAGGTCCTGAACCAAGTTCAGGATGACGGAGGCGACGCAGTTTCTTCACGGGAACATCACGGGCACTCCATAAGGATGAATACATGCTTATCACGATCGCGGTCATCCTTATCTTGCTCTGGCTCCTCGGCATCGTCGGGGTCTATACCATCGGCTGGTTCATCCACGTACTCCTCGTCGTCGCGATCGTCCTCTTCCTCATACGCATCGTCCAGGGGCGAAATCCCATATAAAGCGACGGGGCATCAGCCTGTTCACGAACTGCCTCGATCCGAATCCCTCCGCAAAATTTTTTCGATGTCCTCAAGGCTGGTCTGTCATCCAGCCGCGCAATGATCGAGCATGCCCCGCTTGTCATCCCGGAAAATCGCCGCGCGATCCCGTATCGCGGTACGGGACAAGCTTGTCCGGGATCCATACGATGAAAAAATGATTTTAAAGGTATAGATCCCGTTCCTCCCGTTGCGGCGGGATTCCGGGATGACAGACGGAGGCGGATCTCGGATATCGCGTGCGATTCCGACATGATGTGAGGCAACGCAGGATGACGGGTAAGTTCAGGATGACAAATATTGCGCTTCATTTTCGCCGTCCAAGGCCAGACCTCAAACCTCAAAACAAAAAAACCGCCGCAATTATTTTGCGGCGGTCATTGTGGCTCGGAAGGCGGAGTACACTCGACGTAAGGATGATAGACGTAAACGGTCGAGAAATCCCGATCCAGGCCAAAATGCTTCTTGATGATCTTCGCCGGATCGAAAAACCATGCTCCGGGATACGGCTGATCGTGATCCCAGCTGTAGAAAAGGAATCTTCTCCAGGTGATAGAGCGCCATCCCCAGGGAAGCTTCGCGAAATTCCGCGCGCCGACCCCGCCCCTGATGGAAGTGCCGATCGGATTGCGGCAGATACGCTTTTCCCCGGTCGCGCCGTCGATGCCAGCGAAATCCACCGAAACAAGCGAATAGTTCCTGTGATGCGAGGAAAAACTTTTCGCTTCCTCGCGCGACAGGTTCCAAAACGTGTCGTGGATCGAAAGCAATGCGTAGCCCACCCCGTTTCCCGTTCTTTTTTCCGGATCATCCGCCGTTCCCGTGAACCGGTAGACGAGTATCCGCCTCGGCTTCCTGCCGCGTGGATCGATTATCCCGTGTCCTTTCGATTCCACGGAGAACACCGGGCGGCCATCCTCGACCGCAAGCAAATGGACGCGCTGCGGCAGCGAAAGATGGTCCTTGATATAATCCGCGGTCGCGAATTTCGTGAATACCGAATGCGCGAGCGACTCCGCGAAAACGACGTGCGGCGCCGGCGCTTTGAGGACGACGATGAGCACTCCTTCGAGATCGTTCTCGTGGGAAAGAGCCATGTCGAGCACCGCACGCGACGGATCGAACACTTCGGCGATATGGCGGCAATTATCGACGATCGCCGTGCGGAACAACCCTCCCTTCCAGTCGCGCGGATGGAACACCGCGTAATGAATGAAGTAATGCGTCCGGGTTTCGAGGATCGAGTAATACACGTAGGCGGGAAGCGGGTATGTTTCCGCATGGCGCCAATCGTTCGTCGCGATCCAATCGCCATCGAAATCAGCGCGCGTCGGATAATCGAATCGTTTATTTTTTCCGACGCCGATCTCCTGCCGGAATATCGGCGCGAATCGTTCGGCTATCTTTTGGTGCGGGTCTTTCGTGCCTCCGCGCGCGGTGCACGCAAGCAAAAAGACGAGGATACAACAAGAAAAAATAAATATGGCGCGATTGCATTTACACACGGCGTCCGCCTTCCTGTTCGTTCTCAAGCAAGAATCCGCCCAGAGACCCTTTCCACTGCGATAGAGCGGGATTTTCGATGAACCGGTTTCCGCTGGCTCGAAATTCCCGCGTCGCGGCGCAAAAAGCGGCTTCCGGGAGAGATTCCAATCTACTTACACAGTACACCCTTTGTTTCGGAAAATACACAAGGCGTTATTGCATAACCCGCGACACGACGCTCGCAATACCGCATGCTACAAAAGTGACGATCGTCACTTTTGTAGCATGCGGATTAAGGCGGAAAAATCGTTCGGCATCACGACCGATCTTTTCTTCCGCGACATATATTTTTTGAGCCGCGGAGGCATCGGCAGCGGTGCGCGCCCCGATGCCTCGACCGCGCCGGGAAATTTTGACGGATGAGCCGTTTCCAAAATAATGCCGGCGCAATCCGCCGCATGCCCGCTGCGATATTTCTTGAGGCCGAGAAAGCCGACCGCGCCATGCGGATCGAGCGTATAGCGGTACGTGTTAAAGACTTCGCGCATCGCTCCGAGCATTTCTTCGTCCGTAAATGCCGCTCCCCAAACATCGTTTTTCATTTTCGCGCGGTCGCGGCCGTAGAGATCGAGCATCCTCGCAAAATTCGAGGGATTCCCCACGTCCATCGCATTCGCGAGCGTCTGCTTCGACGGCCGCGGCCTGAACAAACCCGTTCTCAAATATTCCGGCACCGCATCGTTCACGTTCGTCGCCGCGACGAACCGGGCGGGCAAGCCCATTTTCTTCGCCATGAGGCCTGCCGTAAGATTTCCGAAATTACCGGACGGAACGGAAAAAACGGCCCGCTTTGCGCCGCGGGGCAATTGGGCGTACGCCCGGAAATAATAAAATATCTGCGGGATCAGGCGCGCAATGTTCACGGAATTTGCGGAGGTAAGGCCGAGACGCCGGTTCAAATCCCGGTCCCGAAACGCCCGTTTTACGAGCGCCTGGCAATCGTCGAACGTTCCCCGGACCGCGACCGCCCTGATATTCCTGCCGAGCGTAGCCATCTGGCTCTCCTGCACGTTCGTCACTTTTCCTTTCGGATAGAGCACGACCACGCGGATACCCGGCGCGCCGAGAAACCCCTGCGCGACCGCGCTTCCCGTATCCCCTGAGGTCGCGGTGAGCACCGTTATCTTGCGCCGGGACTTTTTCGTAAGATACGCGAGCAGTTGCGCCATGAACCGCGCGCCGAAATCCTTGAAGGAAAGCGTGGGACCGTGGAACAGCTCGAGGACGTACGTGTTCCCATCCAGGCGCACGAGCGGAGCGTCGAAATTAATCGATCGCTTCACGATATCCCGCAACATTTTCTCCGGAACATCCTCCCCGAAAAATGCCGACGCGATCCGGAATGCGATCTCCTGAAACGACGTGGAACGGAGGCGGTTCAAAAAAGTTGCCGGCAACCGGGGAATGTGCTGGGGCATAAAAAGGCCTCCGTCCGGAGCCAGGCCTCGAAAAACCGCATCCGTGAGATCCGCATCCCCGCTTTTTTTATTCGTGCTGTAGAACTTCATTGCGCAGAGGAATCGAACAGATCGGCTATCCGGGAAACGATCTCATTCTCACGGAGCCCTCTGCAAACGATCGCGTGATGGGCATATGCCGCGCAGAGCGGCGTGCGTTCGCGGAAAAGTCCCGACAGCCCCTTTTCTTTGATACCGACGATCCCCCGTTCGTAGACGCCGTCGCCCAGCCTCCGCTCAATCTCT
>DATLTV010000060.1:0-7130 GCA_035533375.1 Minisyncoccota bacterium | reverse complement strand
GGTCCGATTGTAATCGGACAGGCCGGCGGTCATGGGAAAAATACAATGGCACATCCCGGAGTGTATGTATTGCAAAGCCGAAAAAACGGTCGCTATTATGTCGGTAGCACTATCGATATCGCGCGGAGATTACAAGAACATGGTCAAGGATTCGTGAAGGCGACGCGTTTTATAAGACCATTGGAATTGAAGTTGTTTGTCGAATGTGCAACGTTGAAGATGGCGCGCAAAACGGAATATAGATTGAAAAAATATAAAACCAACAATATTATTGAAAAGCTAATTGCGAGCGGAGTATTTCCTTGGGAGTACGATGTTTCCAACAAGCGCGGTTAGCTCAGTGGTAGAGCGTCACATTGACATTGTGAAGGCCACAGGTTCAATCCCTGTACCGCGCACACATTTCCTGCGGAGAGAGCGGTCCGATTGCAATCGGACAGGCCACAGGTTCAATCCCTGTACCGCGCACACGATCGATTGAAATAAAAAAAGACACCAAGCGATGCTTTTTGGTGTTCGAATTTACGCCGGAGAGCTCCGAGCGAGGCTTGCTTTCCCGCCACATTCCCGTATACGCTAGGAATAGCGTTTTAATAAAAAAGGAGGCGGTATGACCGCCGACATATATCCGCCGCAGGTGATTATCTGCGACGTGGGGAACGTCATTGTGAAATGGAAACCGCTTCACGAGTGCGACGGATTTGTCGCTTCGTGCGCCGCAGGCCGGGAAGCGATCAAGGCGTTTTTCAATCGCAGCGACGGCGCGTCGGGCCCGCTTGCCGATTATGAGCGCGGAAAGATCGGCAATGAGGAATTTTTCGACCTGGTGCGCCGCGCACTCGGATACCGCCACGAGTACGAGCGGTTCTGCGCCGAGTTTTGCGATATTTTCGAATTTGATCCGGAAATGTACCGATTCGTTTTCAACGATCTCAAAGCGCATCCGAGCCTGAAGGAGATCTGGGTTTTTTCCGACACGAATCCCTTGCATTACGAATACTTGCATAACCGCTGGCCCGGAATATTCTCGGGAGCGCGGCGGATATTCCTTTCTTTCGAGGTCGGCCACTGGAAGGTCGATCAAGAAGCGTGGGATGCCGTGCATGAGGCGACGTCCCTGTTCCCGGTGAATTTTTGCTGCCTTATCGACGACATGCACGAGAATTGCGAAGCGGCGCGGGAATACGGTTTCGCGGCGATTCGCTTCGAAGCAATCGGACAACTCAGGACCATCCTTGATATGAGGGGGATCAAAACCGGACCCGCGGCCGCCTAAAGCAACCGCGGGTTTTTGATTTTCTTTCTCCTTCGCGCTACAATATTTTTGTCGCATGCGCGCGTAGTTCAGTGGTAGAACGCTGTCCTGCGGCCGATGAAATCGGCCCGAATGGTTCGCTCGTCGAAAATAAACGCATGGGCATGTAGTTCAGTGGTAGAACGCTGTCCTGATAAGACAGAGGTCGAAGGTTCGATTCCTTCCATGCCCACAATGCCCATGCGTTTATTTTTGCCTCTCTGCCATTCGTAAGACAGAGGTCGAAGAGCTTGTCCCGTGCCGGGACACGGGATTCGATTCCTTCCACGCGCACACAATTTTTTAGATCCTCGCTTTCGCGAAAACGGATCGCTGCGACGATCCGTTTTCGCCTCCTTGCGGGGTCCGTAAGACGAACCTGTCTGTCGACGGGCAGGGGTCGAAAGTCGGGGATAGTTCTGGCTTTTTCCGGCTGGTTCTTTTATCATCTATCTTAAAATGTCCCAATCGAACCATAAGAAAGAGATCATAATCCCGCCCGGCGAAGAAGAGCGGGCGTTTGCCAAGTTGGGGAAGCGAACCGATCCCGAGGCCGCGCGCGAACGGCGGTTTCTCGCCATGCCCGATCTTTCGCGTACGGAGGAAAGTCCCATTCGCGAACTCGCGAAGCGCATCGTCGCACTTCCGCAGTTCTCCGATTTTGACGCGGTGAAGACGCCCGAGATCGTGCCCGCGCGCGAGAGTTTCGACCTTTTCAATTTTCCGAAGGACCATCCGGCCCGTAGCCGTTCGGACACGTACTACGCGACGGACGATTATATTTTGCGTACGCACACCACGATTATGTGGTACTACTATCTGCGCTTGCCCGAAGTGCGCGAGCGAATCACGAAAGGGGAAGCGTTCGGCGTTCTTTCGTACGGCAAGGTCTACCGCAAGGACGAGATCGACCGGAAGCACATGAATGTGTTCCATCAGATGGACGGGCTTTATTTATGCCGGAAAGAAGAAAAGATCATCGGTATTCCCGAACTGCAGGAAGTGCTCTCCGCGATCGCGAAGGCGATTTACGGCCCGGACATCAACTATCGTTTCAATAAGGACACCTTTCCGTACACGGACCCGAGTTTGGAAATGGAGGTAGACATGAATTCCGTCCGCGGCGTGAGTGGCGAACCCGATTGGGTCGAAGTGCTGGGCGCGGGCGTCGTGCAAGCGGGCGTGCTTGACAACCTGGACGTGGATTCGAAAAAATGGAACGGATGGGCATTTGGTTTCGGCCTTGAGCGGCTCGCGATCTTGAGCATGGAGTTGCCGGACATCCGGCTCTTATGGTCCGATGACGCGCGCGTGAAGAAACAGCTGAAACTCGGGCAGAAATTCAAGGAAGTGAGCAAATTTCCGTCCGTAACGCGCGATATTTCCTTCATCGTGCCGAAAAGTTTCGTGCCGAACAATTATTTCGATCTTATCCGCGACACCCTTGGCGATCTCGTCGAAGAAGTTTCTTTGCTGGATAAATATGAGAATGACAAGAAATTCGGAGTCGATAAGATGAGCTATACCTATCGCATCGTCTACCGCTCAAACGAGCGCACGCTTACGATTGAGGAAATCGAGCCGTTGCAAAATAAAGTGATCGAGGAGACGAAAAAGCAGTTCAATGCGGAGGTCCGCTAGGCGGCGCGCGTAGCGCGTCGTCCCCGCGCCTGACCTTCGTAGCCACTTCGGCGAAGGAGGCAAGGCGGAAATTCGGTATATGTGTTTTTTTGTCATCCTGAGCGAGCGAATGATCTTCGTGCCGTAACGCAAACAAGGAGATTCTTTACTTCGTTCAGAATGACGGTTTAAAAAAAATAAAAAACCGACGAGGGGATTCTCGCCGGTAGGATTTAGAATTCGATATTATTTTTCAAAGCGTACTCGCTTATTTGGAGGTGGTAATCCGGCGTCAGCTTGATGAGTCCGTCGTTTCCTTCGAACATACGGAGAAGAATTGTTTTTACTTCATCCTCAAATCGTTCGCCCGCGTACCGCGACGCTATTTCCGGTATCGCGCGCCTCAGTGCAGCGAAGATGGGATGGTTGTTCGGTGTATGCGGGACATCGCCGTTATTCCTCACGAATGCCATTATGTTCCGGCGGATTTCACGCTTCACTTCCGGGGAGTGGATGGTCTCGTGTTTCGTGCAGAATTGTTCTCGATCGCATATTTTGTATTTCCGGTATATGTCTTGAAAATAGTCGGAAATCGAAAATACAATTTTGCATTTTTTGCATGCATCCGGACCGATGCTGCCATCGTCTCCATATCCGCACATCGCAACCGCGTGGCATCGTGGGCAGACCACCCACGTACTGTCCGCCTCTTCGTCTTCGGCCCAGCCGAAGTCGTCTTTCCACGCGACGCCGCCGAATTCGCAGAGTTGTGCTACGCGCATAAGCGGTTTCTCCGGATATGCATGGTGTCTGCGGCCATTTTTCGCGAGCCATCCACGGAGAAAATCCATGCTTTTAAAATTCGGCGAATCGGAATGGAATCTCGGATGAAGACAATCTTTTTTCTTATGGGTCGTTGCAACGCCGACAGTCATTTGTTCTCCTCGCACGAGTTAAAAAACTGGCTTCAGCATAGTACCGAATCCGCCGCCTGTCAATAAAAAAATCGGGCGGCGGCTTCGGTTTTGCTTTTTGGCCTCCCGGGTTCTCTTTAAATCGCCGCAACGGAACCCCTCCGCTTTGGAAATAATCGATAAAAAACCGGCAAGAGAGGAGGCCTTGCCGGCGGCTATGTCTTGCGCTCCCCGAATTGTTCGAGCATTTCGCGGAGCGCCTTTTTCTTATACCGGATTTTTTCGTATATTCCCGCGAGTACATCTTTGAAAGCGAGCAGGATGAGTCCCGCCGTAAAGATGACACTGGCGCATTCTGCGGCGAGCGGTATCCGTGGCATATCGGTTCTCCGTCCGATCGTCTACCGACGACCACATCCTTATAATTTTTTATTGTCAAATTTCATTTTTTCGCGTACCATTCGTGTAATGGAGCCGAAAAAACAAAAACTGGACATCCCGAAGGAAGTCCAGCGGATCGCCCTTCTCTTGAACGAGAAGAACTTCGAAGCGTATCTCGTGGGCGGCTGCGTGCGCGATATTTTGATTGGAAGGGAACCGAAAGACTGGGATATTGCGACGAACGCGACGCCCGACAAAGTGCAGGAGCTTTTCGCGCATTGGAACGGCAAGAAAGACGAACTTTCAACCGTCTATGAAAACGACTTCGGCACGGTCGGAATCAAAACGACATCCGAAGATCCGAGGATGAAGATCGTGGAGGTGACGACGTTTCGCGCGGACGAGGGATACAGCGACAAGCGCCATCCGGATCACATCACGTTCGCGAAAACGGTCGAGGAAGATCTTTCGCGCCGCGATTTCACGATCAACGCCATGGCGATGGGTGCGGTGAAATGGGTGGCGGGGCAAATTATCGATGAGTTCGGCGGCGAGGAAGATCTGAAGAAGCGGATCATTCGCACCGTGGGAAAACCCGACGAGCGGTTCGGAGAGGACGCGCTGCGCATGATGCGCGCCGTGCGATTCGCGGTGGAGCTTGATTTCGAGATTGACCCCGAGACGCGCCGCGCGATTGAGAAGCATTCGCGCGAATTAGAGCTGATCTCGAAAGAGCGCATCCGCGACGAGTTCGTGAAAATCCTCGAAACCCCGCGTGCGGCGAAGGGCGTGATCATGCTCGAAGAACTGAATCTGCTGCAATATATCCTTCCCGAACTCCGTGAAGGCCTGGGCGTGGGGCAGAATAAGCACCACGTCTATTCCGTCTTCGAACACAATATCCGCGCACTCGATTATTCGGCGAAAGAAAACCATCCGCTCCATGTGCGGCTCGCTTCGCTTTTGCACGACGTCGGCAAGCCGAAGTCGAAGCGCGGCGAAGGGCCGGATTCCACTTTCTACGGCCACGAAATGATTGGCGCGAAACTCGCGGCGAAGGCGCTCGACCGTCTGCGCTTTCCGAAAGACTTTACGGACCAAGTGATCCACCTCGTGCGTTTCCATATGTTCTACTACAACGTGGGCGACGTATCGGCCGCGGGCGTGCGGCGGTTTTTGGCGCGCGTGGGGCCGGAAAGCGTCGACGATCTCATGAAAGTGCGCGAAGCCGACCGCATCGGTTCCGGGGTGCCCAAAGCCGTGCCGTACAAAACGCGGCACCTGCTGTTCATGATCGAAAAAGTGAAGAACGATCCCATATCGCCCAAGATGCTCAAAGTGAACGGCGATGATGTGATGCGCATTTTGAAGATCGAACCGGGACAGAAAGTCGGTCAGATTCTCGTGGCGCTGCTCGAGGAGGTGTTGGACGATCCGGCACGGAACGAACGTGATAATCTGGAAGCAAGGATTAAGGAGCTGGGGAAGCTTTCCGAAAAAGAACTTATCGATCTCGCAAAAAAAGCGAAAGCGGCGAAAGTAGAATTCCAGGGAGAGGTCGAGGGCGAGATGAAGAAAAAATTCCACGTGCAATAAAGTGTCCGAATCTAAAGCATTCGAGATCGAGATCAAAAGCCTGCTTGGCGGGAAGGATGCTGCCGACCGGCTTTTGGACGGGATGCGCAGGCGCGATCCGAATTTGAAGCTCGCGAGCTCGCATTCCCAGCTTAACCATTATTTCGAGGGCGGGGATCTCCGACAATTGAACGAGGCGCTTCGCGACCGGCTTCACGCGTCGGAATGGGCCGCGTTTGACGCGATGGCGACCGCGAAAGATTATTCGCTCCGCACACGGCTCGCGGACGGAAAATTATTGCTCGTGCTCAAAGTCTCGCGCGACGCGGCTTCAAGCGCGAACGGCACAAACCGCGTGGAGTTCGAAGCGCCCGTGCGAGCGGCAATCATAGACGAGATCGACAAGGTTATTTTAAGCGCCGGTTTTCGCTACCAGGCAAAATGGTCGCGCGAACGGCAGGAATATAAATTTCAGGATATTACGGTTACGCTCGACAAGAACGCCGGCTACGGCTGGCTTGCCGAGTTCGAATCGGTCGTGCGCGATGAAAAAGAAATCGCCGCCTCGAAAGCCCGGCTCGTGCAGATCATGTCCGAGCTCGGCGCGGAGGAACTCAAACAGGATCGCCTCGAGCGGATGTTCAAGTTCTACAACGAACATTGGCAGGAATATTACGGGACGGAGAAAGTGTTTATGGTGAAATAAAAAACCGGCTTATACAGCCGGCGGGTGAGACCCCGGAGAACGCTTGTAATCGAGGAATTTTTTTAGTTCCGCGCGCAATTCGGCGCAACCCCGGACGCGATTCCAGGCAGCTTTTTTCGAAAGCAGAGACTCCAGCCGCTCGAGCATGAAGAGGCCGGGCACTTTATCGAGATTATCGAGACTTCTTGGGACGGAGACGCCCGCTTTCCGGAATCGCGAGAGCATTTGCTGGATGTCGTAAAAATCTTCAAAACTGGAGTACGGCCATTTCTTATGGAGGCGCTTAAATGTCCGTTCGGTCACCTGTCTGCTCCTTCGAATTCTGATTTCATGATAGTGCAAGATTCGGCTTCGTGCAATCAGTCTTTACGACAGAAGCATTTTGTCATACACTAACCACGTGGTTTTTTCGGGCTGTAGTATACCGGTAGTACGTGCGATTCGGGTTCGTAAAGACCGGGTTCGATTCCCGGCGGCCCGACACTCAGAAGAGGGATAGTCTTTTTGGAATGGCCCCGCGCAGACGCGAAATTCCAAAAAGACTATCCCTCTTCTTCGTTTATAGGATAAAAATAAAGACTAATGTGTAGCCTAAGATTGGTTTTTGGGACAGTAAAGAGAGCCCCTGTCCCAAAGACCA
>DATLTV010000059.1:0-7053 GCA_035533375.1 Minisyncoccota bacterium | reverse complement strand
TAGGAAATCACGAATTGCCGAAAATGCAGAACAAGCTCGTCGCGCTGAGCCCCGTGGATTTTCCGAATTTCACGATCACGCAGTTCCGCGCCGACTTCCCGCAGGCGGCGGAGGAAGATCTTGTTTCGAACGGACAGATCTACGCCATGCCGCTCTACATGGACACGCTTGCTCTGATTTATAATCGCGATCTCTTTGACCAGGCGGGAATTGTTTCGCCGCCCGCGACCTGGAGCGATTTTCAGACGGACGTCGCCGCACTGCGGCAGGTGGGAGCGAACGGACAGATCGCGCGCGCGGCGGCCGCGATCGGCGGCACGGGAAAAACCGTGGATCACGCGACGGACATTCTCGAGCTGCTCATGATGCAGAACGGAGCGACAATGACGAGCGCCGACTTGACCACGGCCACGTTTGCGCAGACGACGCAGGAGTCGGGTTCCTCCGGCGCGACGGCATTCAATTTTTATCTGCAGTTTGCGAACGCGACCTCGCCCTATTACACCTGGAACGAGGGCCAGACGGATTCGATCGACAGTTTCGCGGCGGGTCAGACGGCGATGATCTTCGATTACCAGTCGGCGCTCGCTACGATCAAGAACAAGGCTCCCTTCCTCAATTTCGCGGTCGCGCCGATGCCGCAGGTCGCGCCGGATAACGCGGTGAACTTTCCGAGCTATGAAGCACTTGCCGTTTCGAAGCAGAGCAAGGACCAGTTTCATGCCTGGGATTTCGCGATCTATGCGGCGACGAACGGTGAAAGCGCCACGATGTACGCAGGCCACCGGCCGCCGGCTTTGCGCGCGGCGATCGCCGTGAACGAGAACAATCCCGACTTCGGCATTTTCGCGAAGCAGGCGCTCACCGCGCGGTCGTGGTACGAAGCGGATGACGCGCAGATCAACGACATCATGAACGGAGCGATCCGGGACGTACTCGTCGGCGCCGCCAATTCAAACACGGCGCTTGGCCAGGCGGAAGCGCAGGTATCGCAGCTTATGAAAGGGAATCAGTAGTAGCCCTATCGTCGTCCTCCGCCTCGTATCGCGGTACGGGGCAGGCTCCAGGGGGATGATTTATGTCCCTCGCCCGTCATTCGATCTCTGCGAGGAATCTCCGTGGAGATCCTTCGCCTCCGTTGTCATCCCGGGCTTGGCCCGGGATCCGTGCTTTAAATAAATGTTTTTGGAAGCACGGACCCCGGCCTTCGCCGGGGCGACGCGCATCGAATAGTGTATAATTGAACTAACACCATGCGCCGCGTTCTCGCCATAACTTCACTCGCCGTTCTTGTGGGATTTTCTTTCGTGCCGCTCGTCGCATCGGCGGCGACGAAATACCAGATGCCGGGTATCTGGCCCACGGGCTATTGGGGGCAAGCCGTGAATGGCAATCCGGCAGGACTCGTGTCCTGCACGGGTCTCACTTGCACAAGCCTCTGCGACCTCCTTCAAACGATCGAAAATATCCTTTCTTTCGGCGAGAGCGTCGTCATTTTCATCGCGACACCCGTGCTTTTCGCCTGGGGCGGCATCACGATCATGATCGCGAGCGGCGATCCGAGCCGGCTTCAGCAGGGAAAAAAGATTCTCACGGGAACGCTCATTGGTCTTTTAATCACGCTCACCGCCTATATCATCGTCGCCACTTTCGTGAATTTCTTCAACGTCGGCAATTATGTCCAGGGATTTGCCGGTAATCCGTTCAATTGCGTGCCATAAACATCCCGTAATTTCATGCCACGCAAATCATTGGCCGTCGGTTGCCTGCTTGTCGTAATCGGCCTTTTATTTGCCGGACCGATTTTCGCCCAGGTGAATATCAGCACAACCATCCCGAACGTCGGCCAGCCTTTGTCGAACGCCCCGGGTCCCTGCGCCGTCGTGTTCAACTTCTACACCTTCGCGCTCGCGCTCGGAGGAGTGCTCGCCTTTGCCGCGATCACCTATGGCGGCATCAAATATACCCTGGCGGCGGGGAATCCCTCAAAACAAAGCGACGGGAAGGAGTGGGTGAAAGGAGCGTTGTACGGTTTACTCCTGCTTGTCGGTGCATATCTCATCCTGAACCTTATCAATCCCAAGCTTACGCAATGTGGGCTGCCGTCGACGCTTGCGCAGGTGCCGAGCAGCGGCAGCGGAGGAAATTTTGGCGGAGGGACCACAACTACAAGCGGCGGCTGCTTGGGCGGTACTTGTTCTTCACTCACCGCCGCCGGACTTAATTGTAAAAATGCGGCGAGCTGTACCGCCGCTCCTGCGGAGATTGCGGTTTTGCAATGTATCCAGCAGGCGTCGGGTGGGCAGCTCCGTATCACCGAAGCGTATCCGCCGACGGTGCCTCATTTATCGCCATGCCATCAAAACGGCTGTTGCGTGGATCTTACTCCTGCCAGCGGGCAAAACGCGAGCTGCGCCCAGGTGCAGTCGATCATACAAGCCGCCCAACAGCAATGCGGCGCGATCCAAGTCTTGAACGAGTGGTCTACGCAATGCGGCGGAACACAGTATAGTACGACGAACGGCTATAATATCCATATTCAAGGCTGCTAGAAAGTTCCAAAACGATGAAAAAATACATCTACATCGGTATCGCGGTCGTCGTCCTTGTCGCGATAGCCGCCATTATTTCTTTATTCGCATCAAAAGGAGGAAGTGCCGCTCCTCCCGCTTCAGACAGCGGCCAGGTAGCGTCGCAGATACACCCTCCCGACACGAACGGATTCCCGACCGATCCTACGATCACGCTCGGCACCGCAAAAGGTTCTGTAATAGTCAATAATTTTTACAAACTCGCGGTCGAACAGGAGGAAAATACCTTGGTTTTCAAAAAAACCGACCAGTATCTCCTGAGCTACGACACGACGAACAGTAGCTTCTGGATCCAGGTTTCGGGGACGCCGTTCGACGATGCCCGTAAAGCCGCTGAAGCCGATTTTCTGCAAACGTTGGGCTTGAGCCAGGCGGACGCATGTAAACTCGCTGTTTCCGTTGGCGTGCCTTACTCGCCAGGGAACGCGCTCGACGGCCAATTCTTCCCATTGAGTTTCTGCGCGCAATAGTTACAATAAAAGCAATGTTCAAAAAGCTTTCAAGTATCGGGGGCGCGCTGTTTTTCCTCGGATATGCCGGCATCGCGTTTGCCCAGTCGTCGAGCGGGTGCACGGGCGGCGGGCTCGTGAATCCGCTCGGTGTTTGCAATATCCCAAGCTTTGTCGCGCAGTTGCTTTCGGCGCTCCTCGTGATCGCGGCGCCGATCGCGACGATCATGGCGCTCTATGGCGGCTTTCAGATGATGACGGCGGGCGGCAATCCCGAAAAATTCAGCAAAGGGAGGAAGACGCTTCTTTATACCGCTATCGGTTTCGTCGTTATTCTCCTCGCGCAACAAGTCGTGCCGATCATTAATGTTATATTTCTGTGATAGCCGGAGGCCGTTAAGCGGCAAATAATTTCCTTCGTCCCGGCGTAAACCGGGATCCAGAAAAAATGAAAATGAAATTTTTAAATAATTTGAAAACCCGGATCAAGGCCGGAGTGTACCCCGTGCCGCGATACGGGGCCGGGACAAAAGAAGGAATTGCGTCGATATGCATCGCTGTTTTTTCTGCCGCTACTCAGTATGCCTACGCGCAAAACAATATTACGATCACCAACCTCCAGGGTATCGGCACGCAAATTCTTTGTCCCGTTGCGGCTGTAATGTTCTATGTCCTTATTCTTATTTCGACGATCATGGTACTGTACGCCGCGTTCGTGTATGTCACGGCCGGAGGCGATTCGGAAAAAGTGGGCAGGGCGACGAAGACGATCACCTACGCCGCGGTTGCGATCGTGGTCGCGGTTCTCGCCAAGTCATTCCCCGTAATTATCGCGAGCATACTGGGGCAATCCACGCAGGGCTGCCCATAATCATCGGTCGCAGCATGCCGAACAGCAACAAAAAATAAAATTTAATGCGAATCATATTCAGAAAATTCGAATCGTTTTCCCGGTATACCTTCTTGCTTGCCGGACTCCTCTCGTCTGCAGCGGCATATGCCGCTCCGCCGACATTGACCGGCGTGACTTTGAATAGCTGGACCCAGATTAGCACCGGTATTATCTGTCCCATCGCCGCCGTGATGTTCTATATGCTCATCGCTCTTACGGTCTTGTTGGTGGTAATGGCGGCATATCGCTATCTTACTTCTCAGGGAGACGAGGAAAAGGTGCGGAATGCCACCCGTACGATCACCTATGCCGCGGTCGCGGTCGTGGTCGCGGTTCTCGCCAAGGCATTCCCGCTCATCATCCAAAGCATCTTTATCCTACCCGCGCCCGGATGCTGATAATACATCGATATATAGTCATATCCCCACAAAGGGGCTGGCGCTTTCATGAAGATATGCTACTATAAACCTATATCAGAAAGGTCGAACCCAACCTCTTAAAATCATGAAAAACACCCTTAAGTCGCTTGCATTGTCTGCGACGGGCCTTTTGTCGGCTGCATTGCCGGCGCTTGTGTTCGCCCAGACTGCTCCGAACCCGCCGATCACGACGGCATCGGGCTTGCAGACCTTTATCTGTACGGTCATCGTCGGCTGGATGTTCACGTTCCTCGTCATCTTGACGATCGTTTTTGTCCTTATTGCCGCGTACCGGTATCTCACGGCCTCCGGCGATCCGGAGAAGGTAAAGGGAGCGAGCCACATGCTTATCTATGCTGCGATCGCGATTGTGGTCGCCATTTTTGCTCGCGGCCTTCCGAATATCGTCGCGACGTTCATCGGCAGCAGCACCGGCGTCGCTTGCTAAAAGGACGTTCGTGTTTTGCCAATAAAAATCCCGCCATAGGCGGGATTTTTATTTATCTCCCCGGTTCACAAAAGCGAGATTCGCATGCATTTTTCTCCCGCCGAAGTCCGGATTCCCGCGCTTCCGGATCAACCGGCTAATTCTTGCGAATTAGCCGGTAGTATTTATGCGTAATAAAAAGCCCGCGATTCTATGTATTGAATCGCGGGCGGTTGGTTGTCGCAATGCTTTGCCGGAGCATCACGGGGAAAGGATTATCGGAACCACCAGATCGGTTGATTGGTCGTTCTCGATTCGGAATCCGATCGGGCGGGCTCTTTCCACATGTCCGCCGGGACCGTTCGCGGATCGTGGAATGCACTCAATCCCGACACTGCCTGCCCCGGTTGGTGCGTTGAAGCAGTGCCAAACGATGATCGGCATCGGATTGGGTTCGTCGATTGACCCTGTGTAGGGCGGAACCATCACGATGCCGCTCGTGCAGTGTCCGGGTATTACGAACTGTGTGGAATTCGGCAAACTATATCCACGCAGATCGGGTCCCATCGGCACCCCGCATAAGAGAGTAAACGGCGGGATGACGCCGGAACCGTTCTCCGTACGTACCGTTTTTTCCGGCGCCGGTTTTGACGCCGCCGCGGCAGCAGTAAGCCCCGCTTTGAAGCTTGCCACATTCGCGTTCCACTTTCGGCCGGCCTGTTCCCGGCCGCCGAGGCAGAGCACGATAAAGCTCGCGAGAGCGCCCACGACGCATAGCGCCGTGAGACCCTTGAGCAGCTTCTCTAAAGAGGTTCGCTGCTTGCCGGGCTCCGTGCGCGAGAGAAACCACGCAAAGAGTCCGATGATGACGAGACCGAGGAAGAAGACTCCGAGCTCGCGATCCGCGGAGAGCGGCACGAGGCCGAAAAAGATCATACTGAATCCGGCCTGGAGCACCGCGAGGCAGAGGAACCGCCCCAGGATTTTCCGTGCGAGCGGTATATGTCCCGCCGCCCAGAGTCCCGTCCCAAGATAGAGAGGGCCGGCCATAAACGCGAGAAGGAGTACTGTCGCGAGCGGCAGTCCTACGGCAATGATGGTTACGAGTACCATCGCGATGCCGCGCTCCGGTATGAGTAGTCCCGCGAAACATGCGGTCGCGAATACAGCGAGATCAACGAGAAGGAAAATCCTCGACCGATCATTCTCTTTTTCGATGGGCGGCAGGACTTTCTCCTCGAACACGTCCTTCGTTTTCGTCCCGACGTTCTTTCCGAGCCGGATTGTTTCTTTCCGTGCTTCCGGGTCGGCGTGGTACGCGAGAAAGCCGAGAAGTATCGCGATCACGAAGGCGGGGACTTTCCATCTTTTTAGATCTCCTTCCAGTTTTTCCCGTATTTCATCCCAGTTCATTGTACCCTCCCAATCCTAGCGTTTGGATGCGGAATATCTTCCGCTTTTTTCGCCGTTTTGCGCAGCAGGTATGCTTTGTGATCGGCTTCGAGTTTTTCGTTCCAGCGCTGCATAGTGGGAATACACTGCCGGGTTATGTCTTCGACTTTCTTTCCGGCAGCGGTTACCGCCGCTTTCGTTCCGAGTCCGACCGCGACGATGGCGATAACTGTCTTTTCTACCGTTGCTTCGGCGACATGAAATGTGCCTTTTGCGACCTCCACGCCTTTTTCTCCTAACCGGTACAGCGCTTGTTCCGCATTGTCGTGTTTCAACCGTCTGAGCACCTCTTTGAAATTCCGATACCCGCGTTGATCGAGTTCCCGAAATTTCTGCATGATCACCTCATCGGTTGGCGGCGGGTCGATGTGGTTGAACAGCTTGCAAATCAATTCAACCATCTGGCCTTCGGTATGATCCTTGTCTCCTTTCCGCAGCCATCGGCGGAGATTTTTTGTTTGTTCCTCCGGCATTTGGATATAGATGATGTCAGTGAGCCGGTTGCGCGGCGGTTCGTGGATCACTTTCACCACCCGCTCCGCCGCCTCTGTCGTGATTTTTTCCTCGACCGAGTTGAAAATGCGTTCGAGGATTTTGACGAAAAGGCCGATAATTACGGCTGCAATCGCGTCTTTCTCCAATTGCCGCCCGAGCCATCCTGCCGGTTTCCTCGTGCCGGAACCCGACGGTGATTCCGCCTCAACCGTCACTTTTCTTCTTTCTTGCGACTGTTGCTCCGGCTGCGATTGCGCGCCGCCCGTGAATTCCATACGTTGTGCCATGCTCGACTCCTTTCCATGATTTTCAAGCCAAAAACAGACAT
>DATLTV010000058.1:0-13585 GCA_035533375.1 Minisyncoccota bacterium | reverse complement strand
CATATACGGCAATATGCCAAGATCGCGAAGACGATTCGCGAACTCGTAGGGTATTGGCGGTCCGAACCACGCGCTCTTCTGCAATATGATAAATCCTTCGGATCGAAGCTCTATTCTCAGCCAATCACGCTTTTTCCTCTCGAACTCCGGCACGTCGAAAATGACGATAAGCCGCTTTTCAGGCATATGAGCAGACCGGCGAGGTACGTGAAGGAAGGGCATTCTCCAGGCAAGATGCTTTCTACCCTCGATGTTCAACGACCACCCGCTTTCGACCTTCCGTATAAATCCTTTCTTCTTCAAACGGGACAGTGCCGCCCGCATGGCGGTATCGGAAAAACGCTTCCGCACGGCAAGATTCCGCTTGCGCCTCGATTCATAAAGACGCCTTCGCGTTACTGCATAGGGAGCAATGCAATAAGACAGCATCACTAAAATATCGTCGGGAAGACTCATGGTTTTGTTGCATTTTCTACGATCGTGGAAAATGCAACAAATGGGATTATAGCAGGCAGAGATCAAATAAAAATAAAGTCCACTCCTTGCAAAAAGCAGCGGCAACCCATTGACGTGTGCTGCGAGGCAAGTAAAATAGAATGAGATGCGACAAGGGGGGGGGTACGCTATGTGCGAACATGAATGCAATTGCATCTGCCACGGTCCGGATGATGAAAAGCGAGCACTTCACTGTTTTCCCTGTTGTCATCAATGCGCCTTCTGCGAAAAGCGAATCCGGACGAGCGCGCAAAAAGAGCACCGCGAGCATTGCCACGCCAATGCCGCATAGGACCGCACTTCGCGGTCTTTTTTTATTTCACATAGAACTTCGCGAGCGGACAGCCTTTTTTCTTGTGATCGTGCGCGCGGGCGGGGCAATACTTGCGGCCGTAGTCGATAAGGAGATAAGTGAAACCGGACCAATCTTTTTTCGGAATGATCTGCATAAGATCGCGCTCGATCTTTACGGGATCCTTCTGTTTCGTAAGCCCAAGCCATTGCGAAAGCCGCATCACGTGCGTATCGACCGCAATCCCCTCGACGACGCCGTAGGCATTTCCCAAAATGACGTTCGCCGATTTTCTGCCGATGCCGGGGATCGTAACCATCTCGGCCATCGTTTTCGGCAGTTTACCATAAAATCTTTCTTTCACGGCTTTCGCTGCCGCAAGAATATTTCTGGTTTTCGCCCGATAAAAACCGCATTGATGGATATCTTTTTCGAATTCCCCCGGCTTCGCTTTTACATAGCTTTCGAGCTTCGGGTATTTTTTGAAAAGCGCGGGCGTCACCTGATTCACTTTTTTATCGGTGCACTGCGCCGAAAGCTGCACGGCGACCAAAAGCTCCCACGCATTCGAGTAGCTGAGCGCGATCTTCGGGTCCGGAAAAAGCTTCTTGAGGATTTTCGTGATTTTCGCGGCGCGGGTTTGACGCTCTTTCAATGCCTTAGACGAAAGATTGTTTTTCATTGCGCTTCTATATTACCATTCAGCGTATGAGAAGGAAAATGCTTGCCGCGCCGTTTTTCGACCAGCCGACGCTTGCGGTCGCACGAGCGCTTTTGGGAAAATTCCTCGTGCGACGCTATCGCGGAAAAACGATCGCGCTCATAATCACCGAGGTCGAGGCGTATGACGGGCCGTATGATCGTGCTTCGCATGCGAGCCGTGGCCTTACGCCTCGCACGAAAATCATGTTCGGCAAAGCCGGGCGATTTTATGTTTACTTCACCTACGGCATGCACTGGCTGCTCAATATTGTCACGGGCGCCGAGGGATATCCGGCCGCGATCCTCATTCGCGCCGGGCGGCAAGAGGACGGAACGACGGTGAGCGGCCCCGCGCGTCTTACGAAATTTTTAAAGATTGACGGGCGGCTGAATGCGCTTTCCGCGAACAAGCGTTCGGGGCTTTGGTTCGAGGACCGGCCGCGCGAATCGAAGCGATTGAAAATCGTCGCGGGAAAGCGCGTTGGCGTCGATTATGCCGGCAGGATCTGGAAAAACAAGCTGTACAATTTCCGGCTCATCTATAAAAAGACGGCTGATTAATCCGGTCGCGGTTTATTCAGTAATCCTTGCATATAGAGAAACTGTTTCGCGAGCTCCGCGGCACGGCCACGATGGCTCAGGGCATTTTTTGTTTCGTCCGGGAGTTCGGCGAAGGTTTTTTGATAGCCGTTCGGAACGAAGATCGTATCGTATGGAAGTTTTGGGTACGCCGTACCGTGGGGTTCTTCGGTGACCTTGCCCATGACATGTCCGGAAAACGAATTGCTTTTCCCATCCGGTGAAATAAGCACGATCGCACACTCGAACCATGCGCCGCGCCGTTCGGGAGGCGCGCCCGCAAGCTTCGCGAGCGTATGCGCGACGATTGCCTCTCCGGAAGCGTTTTCACCCGCCCAGCGCGCGGAACGGACGCCCGGAGCGCCTTTGAGCATCGCGACACAAATGCCCGAATCATCCGCCATCACCCAGCATTTTTCCTTGAGCCGGTTCGCGGCAAATTCCGCTTTCTTCGCCGCATTCTCGAGGAAGGTGTTTCCGTTCTCGACCGGATCGTCCTTGATCCCGGCGTCGTCCAGATTGAGGATCTCGGCATCCGTTCCGGCAAACAACTCTCTGAATTCCTTCGTCTTGCCGGGATTATGGCTTGCGAGAATGATCTTCATATCATCGCTCCTTTATTCTGCAATAGGGCTTCCAAAAGTATAGAATCCATCTCAAAATACCGTCGGCTTGCGCTTCCGCTCTGCCGATCCCGGCAATATTACTTGAACCGAATGGGAATGCGAAGCTCTTTTTGATTCGCCGGATCGCCGGAAGGATTGTCGTTCATAAGAAGGACCGTGCCGGTCGCGTAGCGCGGCGCGGCGAAGGTGAGTATGTCGTCGAACGGAACCGTGCCGGTCGACATCCAACTCCCCGGTCCTCCTCCGGCTTGCGCGGGACCTCTTCCTATAATGGTCCCGTCGCCGTCAAGAATTTGCACGGGAAGCGTGGCTTCGAAGAACCAGCCGCCGCCGGTTACCTGCCCCTGTACTACGACGGGCGATGAGATCACCGCGTTCGGAAGCGGGGCGAACACTTCGACGTGGCCATCCGAAGATACCGCGAATTGCGGAACTACCGACGCCGGTGTGGATGTGGTGGCGGACGCGGGCGAAAAACCCGCCGGTTCCTTGGGTGTCGGGACGAAAATGAGGATAGCAAGAAGAATGACGATAGTAACCGCGAGGACGATGGTAAGTTTTTTCATATTCCTATTCTAATCCGCCAAGCCAATTAACGAAAGCGCGGATTAGAGCGCTCCTTCACGCTTAAGCATTGCGATCTTCTTTTTCGTTCCCCGCACGTAGCCGCCCGGCGTGCCGTCGGAACGAACGACGCGGTGGCACGGGACTTTCTTCGTGTCCGGATTATTATGCATGATATTGCCCACGGCACGGCATGCATTGGAGCTCCCGGCGCGGCGCGCGACTTCTTTATAGGTCATCGTTTTACCCCGCGGGATCTTCGCGACGACGGCGTATACTTTTTCCTTGAAGCTGATCATTGGAACATTGGTGGATGTTGCATTTTCTACGATCGTAGAAAATGCAACATTTTAGATCATTCAAAGAATTTGTTTTATTGACGGATGCGAAAATTAAAATTCGGTCGGCTTGCCGATCTCGATCGGCACGAGTTTCACTCCCAATGCACCGAGGATGCCGCCTAAAAATCGCGGAATAAATTCGGGTTTCTTCAAAAGCCCATCGTGCACGGGAAACGCGACTTTGGCGCCAATCTCCCTCGCGTAATCGATTGTTTCGCGGATATTCGACCATGGCGCATTCGCCGGGAGCGCGAGAATCTCGACAGGCTTGCCTGGATTCACAAATGCATCACCGGGGAAAAAAAGTCTGTTTGCGATAAAATATCCCGTATTCGACACGGTCGGCAAGGTCGGATAGATCACCGCGTGTTCTTTCCCGAACGCTTCGATAAGAACGCCCTTATAGGTAAGCGACTGCCCGTGTTCCAGAAGGTCATATTTGATGCTCTCCTTGTCGAGCAAAGCACCCACGCCTTTATTCGTGATCACTTTCGCGCCGGGATTTTTTGCGAGGACCGACTTCAGGGACGCCACGTCCAGATGATCCTGATGTTCGTGCGTGACAAGTATGAGATCGACCCCCCAAACGTCATTCTGCGCCACCGTGAAATTGCCGGGATCGAAGAGCATCTTCACTCCTTTTTCTTCTGCCAAAAAACATGAATGTCCGAATTTCGTGATGATCATACGGATATGATATGCTCTCGCACCATGAAAATTCCGGGAAGCCGCATCGAACCGCGGGCTACCGGTTTTACGCTTCGTGTCCGAACGCCCGGTCCATAAGCTGCTTCCGTTTTGCAACAATGAAAAGATAGACTATCTCGAGAATACCGGCGGTATTGAGGAGAAGGATGATGATAAACCATGCTTTATCGCGGAGCGTGGCGGCTTTCCAGAGCGCAATACCTTTCCAGGCGAGAGACCACGCGATAAGCGTAAAAAGAACGACGGGGTGGTTCAAGAGGAACAAAAACGTTTGATCTTGCGAGAGTGAACTAAGTGCGTTCATCGATTTAATATTACCGAAATTTAACCGGAAATACAACTGTTCAAGGCCGTAACCTCTCCGTTATACGCGGCAATATCCGCCTGCAGACTTTTCAGTATCGCATTGTATTGCGCGACGAGAGCATTATATTCCGAAACTTTTTCATTGTACTGCGGACCGGGCCGCATGGAGTCGAGTGCCGCTTTTTTTGCCGCGAGATCGCTTTGCATCGATTGCAGTTCGGCTTGTGTCGCGTCGATCGTACTTTTGAGCGACGCGTCGACGACCGGACAATCGGACGCCGGTCTTCCGAACACCTGCACCGCGATCCACACCGATTCACCCTGAAATGCTCCCCGCCCGACCGCGACGCCGATCTGCGTGTAATGCGTATTCAGGATATTCGCGCGGTGGCCGGGACTCCCCATCCACGCTTCGACCACGCCTTCATCGCCGGGGAAATTGCCGAGCGCAAGATTTTCGCCGAGCGCAAGGTAATCGTATCCGACCTGCGAGGCGACCGTGACCGCGCTTGAGCTCGCGGGCGACACATGCGCAAAATACTGGTTTTTGAACATGTCCTGCAGCCGAAGTTCCGCGATCGTATTGAGCGTATCGTTCTCCGCAAGCGGCGGCAGGTTTCCGTTCTGTACACGCTCTTTGTTCGTCCAGAGGACCGTCCCCTCGCGCGTGAGCGTATCGCTTCCGTTCGAACTGCTGCCTCCCGAAAGCGCGGGGGCGCGAAGAGGCGCCGGCGCGGAGAAATTCTTTTCCACCGCCTGCAGAGCGGCGCTTGCGGCGGACTCTTCAAATCCCGCAAGTCGCGGAGCAAAAAAACCGATGATGCTGTTCCTCGCAAAAAAAGCCGCGATAAAGAGCGCGAGCATCGAGAGCCAGAACGCCAGTTTTCCTTTTTGCATCGTCTTTTATTATAGCAAGCGCGGAATGAAGCAATCGAATTTCCCTACGGCCGAACGGAGCTTGACAAGAATATTATTATATGCTAAGATTTTCACTTCAGTTATCGTACCGCTGTTCTTTGAAAGGAGGTAGCGATGAAAGCGCATCACAAAGCATGGCTCGTCGTTTTTGCCGCTGGTTTCACCACGCTCCTCATGGTCCTCGTTTTTTGGGGCGCGGTGTGTCCGCCGGCAATGATTCCGAAAAAATCCGTCGTCCCAAAGCCGCAGATTTTCGCATCAACACCTCCACTGAAGGTAGTGATTTATAGGCGGCCACGCGTATGGAGTTATGTGACCGCGGCGATCGTGACCGCCTACGCGGGTCACGATAAACGATGCGACGGCCGGTGGTGGAAGCTCAATCGAACTTCCACCGGCAAGATTGCGACGAAAACGCGCGGCATTGCCGTGGCGCCCGGCGTAATCCCCTACGGACGATCCATCACCGTTCCCGGCTATGGAACGGAACGGGCCGACGACACGGGTGGCGCGATGCGGAAAGATTGGGACATGCATCGCACGATTCATCTCGATGTCCGCCTGCCAACTTACCGGCAAGCGAAAAAATTCGGCCGCAGACGCATGTTCGTGCGCATCTACGGCCGTCCCCCACAGGATCCGTCTTGAACGGATCCTGTGGGGTTATTTTTTTTCTCGATTTCCCGCAAAAACGTCGTGCACGCTACGAGGGTTGTTGCGCAAAGTATTTATTGTCCCGTCGAAGAAGCGGCGGAAACGGTCGATGAAGGTTTCTGGACGGATAAAAGCTGCACGGTGAAATCAAGCGTCGCATTCGGAGGAATCGCTCCACCACCGGCGCCCTGCGCGCCATAACCGAGATCCGGCGGAATCACGAGCGTGCGCGTGCCGCCGACTTTCATGCCGATAAGACCAACCTCCCATCCCTGGATCACCGCGTTCGTACCCGTTGCACCGACCGTAAAGGTGAACGGTGATTTTCCGGGATCAAGCGAACTGTCGAATTTCGTGCCGTCCGTAAGCGTGCCTGTGTAATTCACGGTCACGGTATCGCCGTTCTCGACAGTGAGACCCGTTCCCACGACCGCGTCTTTGATGCCGGTCTGCTTGAACTGATCGATCGCTTGGTTCGCCTGTGTTTGCGCCGCCGCCGCTTGCGCCGCCGCCGCTTGCGCATCCGCAATCGCCTGCTTTTGCGCCGCGGCATCGAGTTTATGGCTATACCAAACGCCTCCGCCGATCAGGGCGGCCGCGATAACGATAAATAATATGATTTGGATTGCTTTGCTCATTGTATTGATAATTTTATGATTTGTAATTCGCAATTAATTCATTTTATTACGCTGGCCGATTGTTTACGTTATTTTTGATCCCGGCTGTGCATTGTCCCCTGCCATGAGCACCATCGGATTTCCTGCTTCGTCGTGCGCCGCAAGAAGCATGCCGTTCGATTCGAGCCCCATCAATTTCCGCGGTTCAAGATTTGCGATAACGACAATGCGCTTGCCCACGATGTCTTCCGGCGCATACGCTTTCGCAATCCCGGAAACGATCTGGCGGGTTTCTTCGCCCAGATCCACCTGCAACTTCAGAAGTTTTTCCGACCCCTCGACGCGGACGGCTTCGCGCACGAGCCCCACGCGCAGATCCACGTTCCTGAATTCGTCGATAGTCATTGGGTTTGATTGTAGCAAATAGTCGGCAACCTTTCAAGGTGCGTTGCATGCAGGAACCCGCTTTCCGTAAAAAAGATTTTGTTTTGCCCCGCGTTTCATTTTGCGCAATCGCGCAAAAGGAAACGCGCCCCGATAAGCGGGGCGCGTTTGTCGCAGAATGGGATCCTGCCGCGGAGCGGCCGATTAGTTCCCTTCGCTCTTGCCGTGAAGTTTTCCTTCGAGCTGCTGCAATTGCTGCAACATCTGCTCAAGCTCGACGCGGAAATTGCTGACCGACGAACTGCCAGCCGCGGCCGACGTTCCAATTACTGAACCTCCGTTCTCGCTGCTGTTGCTGCTGCCGTTACCGTTGTCGTTGCCATTCCCGCCGTTCTGATTCTCTCCTTGGCCATGCAGATTCTGCCGAAGCCCGGTGATGGAATAATTGCGCACCACACTTCCATCCACCGTAAGCGGTTGGTTCGGATCGATGATGCCCGATACGCCGACTTCATCGCCGACCCGCAGCTGGCCGACATTGATTGCTCCCATATCCTCACCGCCGTCACGGAGATAGAATGCCGAGTTCCCCGTCGCCACATTCACCGTCCAGGTTGTTCCCCATACGGTGCCCGTGAACGAATTTCCGGAAACGCTCTGCACGATCATGCCATGGGCCAGGAAATGCCCCGCCGGATTGATGTTGAGTTCCGGATTATTGAAGAACGTCCGCGGCGAGGGTGTTGGCGTCGGCGTCGGAGTTGGAGTTGGCGTCGGAGTCGGAGTCGGAGTCGGCTCCGCAACCGTCGCGGAACACGATGAGGTTGCAACGCTCGAGGAAGCGTCCGTAACCGTTACCGAGGCGGTATACGTGCCGGCGGCATATGCCGCCGTAACCGCGCTCGACGTACTGCCATCTAAATTCGTGCCCGACCAGGCATACGCATACGAAGGCGACCCTCCGGAAGCCGTCGCCGTCCACTCGATGCTCGTTCCGCTCACCGCTCCGGCGCACGAAACAGCAAGCGCCGCCTGATCGGCGCCCGCAAACGATGCCACGGCGAGCGCAACCGCTCCCGCAGCGATAAAACCGATGAATAATTTATTTTTGATCATAGTTGATTATTTTTTTAATTTAATTACCCAATTACTAATTACTTAATTGCCTCATTCCACTTTGAACTTCGTTCGACCTTTTTCATTTGATATTTAGATGATACGGTGGCCGTTTTATTCCGTTACAGGTGCCAAAACCGCGCCGCCAGTCTTACTCATAATACTAGCATTGAAAACGGAATTTTTCGAATCGGAACTCTCCGCCGAAACATCGTCCGACGCGCCGTGGTGAAGGCGCCCCTGAATGCGAAGCTCTGCGCCCGCCGGAAGTCCGGAGGGAACCGTGCTTGTGGTATCCGCGCCGTCCTGTCCGCGATCTCCCGTTCCTCGTGTCGTGTCCGTCCCGTTTCCATCGCGTTCTTCCTGCCGCATTATGCCCGGAATCCCGAGCGTATCGAGTAAATTCCGAACCGTACTGCGGATTGTTGTCGTCGCAGAAATGCCGGCCGAACTTGTGACGCTCACTGCTTGTCCATGCGCGGGGGCGGGCTCGTCGCCGCATTGTGCATCAAATCGCGCGAGGATCCCGGGGTTCAAGGAAAGCTCTCCCCGAACGGCTGCCGACGAGGTGGCCGTCACGGTTGCGAACATATTCGCGCAGAACGAAGAAAGTTTTCCGTCGTTCAGGCCGCTGTCCTCGGAATCGTCGATTGAGGCATTCAATTCGGTATTCAGATCTGTCCGGAGTTTCGGCAACGTTTTGCTCGACGGCTTTGCGGCCTGCAAGGCATCAATCTCCTGCGTCCTCCGCGCGGCGAATTGCGCCTGGAGCTCGGCTTTGGAATTCTGCGCCGCAAGCGCAATCTGCACGGACTCGCTCAAGCGCTTCAATGGATAGAGCGGGCTATCCGCGCCGACATTCGCGGTATCGGCGTAAGCGAAAGCGCTCGCGGCAACCGCAACGAGAGCCACAAAAGCGACGCCGATCCTATAACCCCATGCAAATGCAAAGCGAGGCGCGGTATGCGTGCCATGCGCCGCGTCGAACGCCGCCAAAAATCTCCCTTTTGAGGATTTCAGGAATTTCGCGCCGGGCGCCATCGCTTTCTTCGCTGCACGCGGCATACGGTCATTATTGAAAAAGTTAAGCTTCATGTTTGAATTCTTTTTTGATCTTGCCTTTGATGCGGAGCGCTTTGACCCTCAGCGACGCTTCCGACTTGCCAAGCAGGGACGCGATCTCCCGATACGGCATTTCGGCCACATAACGGAGTTCGAATAGCTCGCGTTCCTCATGGCTCAGCTCGAGAACGAATTCCGCGACCCGGTCGTGCCGCATTTTCACCTGGAGGTCCGGCATCTCCCCTACCGCCATCGCCGCGACCGCTTCTTCTTCGAAAGCTGAGAACGGCATTTCTTTTTTCCCGCGGTAATGATCCACGAGCATATTGCGAACGACCTGCCAGAACCAGACGGTGAATTTCCCTTTTTTCTCGTCGAAACTTTCTATTTTTTCGATGAGCTTCAGGAATACGTCCTGCATGAGGTCTTCCGCCGCTTCTTTTTTGCTCGTGCGCGCGAGGACGAAACCGTACACCTTGGGCGCGAGGTCGTCATAGAGCGCCGCAGCGGCTCTGCGATCGCCGCGCTTCATCTTCGCCGCAAGCGTGTTCAGATGGTCTCCGTTCGAAAGTGCCATGGTTTAATACGAAGAAGTGCTGTTTTTGTTACAGAATGAATTCGACCGCGGGTTCGCTTTTCCTCACCAGATTTTTACGCGGTCTTCGGGATCGCGCCAGAGCTTGTCGCCTTGTTTCGCTCCGAACGCTTCGTAGAATTCGGACATATTGGAAAGCGGGCCGTTCACGCGATAGCGCGAAGGCGAGTGCGGGTCGGTCTGGATCTGCGTGCGCAGATTTTCTTCCCGCGATTGAATGCACTCTTGTAAAGCGAATCCGATAAAAAAGCGCCGGGCCGGAGCAAGCCCGTCGATCGGCGGCTGCGGTTTTTCCTGGAGCGCAAGCATGAGTCCGTCGTATGCGATGAGGGCGCCGCCAAGGTCAGCGATATTCTCGCCAAGAGTGAGCTTGCCGTTCACGCGAAGCCCGGGCAGCGGCTCGTAGGCGTCGAACTGTTCCGCGAGATGCGCGGTCTTCGCGTCGAACCGTTCGCGGTCTTCCTTCGTCCACCAATCGTTCATATTTCCGTCCGCGTCGAAGCGGCCGCCCTGGTCGTCGAATCCGTGCGTGAGTTCATGGCCGATCACGGAACCGATCGCGCCGAAATTCACGGCATCGTCTCCGTCAGGATAAAAGAACGGCGGCTGGAGTATTGCGGCCGGAAAAAGCACGTCGTTCCGCAAAAAATCGTAGCAGGCGTTCACCATCTGCGGCGGCATATGCCATTCGTCTTTGTCGGTCGGACCGCCGATTTGTTTCGTGTGCCGGTCGAACTCGAACGCGTACGCGCCCATGTAGTTCGCGAAATACGAATCAGTGCCGATCTCGAGCGGCGCGTACTCTTTCCACTTGTCCGGATACGCGAGCTTCTTTTTCACGGCGGCGAGTTTCATCTTCGCTTTTTCTTTCGTGACATCGCTCATCCAGTCAAGTTTTTCAATGCGGACGCGATAAGCAATGACGAGATGGTCGACGAGATCGTCGATTCTTTTTTTCGCGCTTTCGCTAAAATAGCGCTCGGCGTACGCTTTCCCGACCGCCTGGTCGAGCATACTGCCGACCGTTTTTCCCACGCGCCGCCAGCGCGGCCTCATTTCCGTAGCGCCGGAAAAAGTCCGCCCATAAAAATCAAAATGGCGTTTTTCGAAATCCTCGCCCAAAAAGTTCGAGGCAGTATTCAAAATCGACCAGCGCAGGTATGCTTTTATGTCTTCGAGCGGGATCTCGGCGAACTCACGGTTCACCTCCTCCATGAATTTCGGCTGGGTCACGATCGCATATGCGGGCGATTTGATCTCCGCGGCCTTGAAATACGCGTCCCACTGCACGCGCGGCGCGAGCGCCGCGATTTCCGCAGGCGCCATTTTGTGATATTGCTTTTCGAGATCGCGGAGTTCCACGCGCGTCATGGAGGCGCGAGCGAGCGCTGTTTCGAGCTCAAAAACCTGCTTCGTTCGCGACTCACTCCCGCGCGCCGCAGGCGATGCTTCGAGCATCGCATTCATATATGCCAAATACTTCTCGCGGATCTCGCGGCTCTTTTCGTCGTCTTTTAAATAGTAATCGCGGTCGGGAAGGCCGAGGCCGGCCTGGCTCATATAAAGAGCCATGACGCCGCTTTCTTTCATGTCGGCGTCCGCGCCCGAACCCCAGAACACGTCGATCCCGCGGCGATGGAGAAACCCGATGAGCTGCGGCAAGTCATCCGCGCCGCGCAGATCGTTCACCATTTTGACGAGCGGCGCGAGCGGCTTGTCTCCGTCCGCGTTCAGGCGCGCGGCGTCCATGCCCGTGCGATGGAAATCACGGACTTTCCGCACGGTCGGACCCAGCTCGCCCGCGTTCGCATCCAGTTCTTCGAAAAGCGTTTTGAGCTGCTTTTCCACTTCGACCCCGAGCGTATAGAACGATCCCCAGCGCGCTTCGTCCGCCGGAATCGGATTATCCCTCAGCCACCGGTTATTTACGTAACCGAAAAAATCGTCCGCGGCCTTCACGGACTCGTCAAAGTTTTTCGGATCGATCGAAAATGGAGATGGCATATACTATTTTTTATTCTATCCTATCAACTTGAATCGAGGCGCGTTATTTCCACCTACTTCCACTTCTTCCAAAAACATTTTGAGCGGCCGGACCCAAAGCTTGCGTTCGCCATAAAGCGCGCGATACACGACGAGTTCTTCGAGCGTTTCGGAATGCTTCGCCGCGCCGATCGCTTCATATCTGTTGCCCTTGTAATGTTCGTATATTCCAATTTCCAGCTTATTTCCCATGGCACTTCTTGAATAGCTGTTTTAATGGAAATCGATTCTCCCATTACGACGACATTTCAGGACCCGCTGTTCTAAACAGGAAAACTCGTCGAGTTGTAGGTTAATTCTACAAAATCGACCTCATTACACAAGAGGTGTGGTTTTGGTCGCCCCAAAAAAATATATGAACTTGCCGCAGTTATTATGTGCTGAAGAAGCAAGACCTTGTTGGCCGCAACGACAACAAGGACCGGATTGCCTCAGCCGTTGCCGAACAATTCCCCGAACTCCTCTTGATCTTGCCGCCGAAGCGGCGACCGTGGCAAAGCGAGGATTATCGGATGACGATCTTCGATGCCGCTGCGGTCGGAATCGCGTATTTCGCGGAGAAAGCCCCAAGAAATCTTGCCTCCTTGTGAATACGCCCGATACAGGAACGTTGTCGACGCGGGCGTCCGATACCACAACTCAACCGTAACGAGTTCCTTAACCTATTCCGCCGCTTCGTCGTCGGCATCCAATTCGCCTAACTGTTTTTTGGTTCAACCCTACTTTGCCACCGGCGGAGGCGGCAAATTATTCGGCGGAGCCGAGGTGATGCTTGCAGTGGATGAAACAGTGCTTGCGAACGAGAACGTAGAGCTGGCCAGGTTTGCCGTGTCGTAGTTTTGTGTGTAGGCAACCATCGAACCGGTTTGGATAGTACCCCTAAATATCTGATCTGATTGCCCATAGTGAGATGCATCCAACCAATACGTGGTCGTCGCCCCTCCTAATACATAAAGAGTGTATTGGCCATTGGGAAGATCGGTAGTAAAGAGCTCTCCCGCGCCATTAGTTGTGGGCGATCCAATCACGCCATATGAGGTGCCTGGAATCTCATGGTAAAGCGTGCCCGTGGCGGGGTCTTTTCCTGATCTCCTGCCCTGCGAGTCAACGAGCATGAGACCGTTGGGTAGGTTCACGTGATATTCGCCCCAAATGGGAGTTGAGGGGGATATAGATGTCGTGCTTGTAGAACTTGGTTTTGTAGTCTGCGTACTCGTTGAAACAGAACTGTCTACTTTTGGACTGATAGGGTGCCCGAAAAAGGACAATGCCACCACTGCAACTAGCAGAAAGATTATTACTGACCCCATAATTAGAAACTGTTTTTTATCCATCGTTAATGAATGTGCAATGTTATTTATTGGCTATCGGATTCCGGCGTCGACGATGCAGAAGATGTGGCGACCTGCATGAGCGTGGATGAAGACATGAAGCTGGATGATGTGTTGCTCGAAGTGGAAGTTGTAGGCTTCGGTGGAAGTACTGGGTAGAATAGCGGTGGCGTCGGCGACGGTATGGGCGTCGGCACCACGGGAGGCGGCAAATTATTCGGCGGAGCCGAGGTGATGCTTGCAGTGGATGAA
>DATLTV010000057.1:0-17700 GCA_035533375.1 Minisyncoccota bacterium | reverse complement strand
GGAAAAGATGAGTGAAGCAACTCGCGCGGGATAAGCGTACTTCGCGAGATAGCCGCCGCGCGCGGTCGAAAGATGCTTCCGCACCGTATTGATCTCCTGGATCGTCGCCCCCGCGCGCGTGAGCGATTGGAAAATATTCGCTTCATCCTCGCACCCCATGTCGTCCGGCAGGCAAAGCAGCGTCGATCCCCCGCCGGAGATGACAAAAATCACCAGATCTTTTTCGGTAAGCCCCTTCAAAATGTCCACGATTGCGAGCGCCGCTTTCACATTTTCCTCCGTGGGCAGCGGATGCGTTCCTTGCATCGCGCGGATGATTTTGAGCGGAGCGCCGGTACGGACATCGATCACTGCACCGCGCGAAATGCGATCTCCTAAAATATCTTCGAGAGCGGCGGCCGCATCAAGTGAGCACTTTCCCACTCCGGCCACGACCACGCGGCTTCCGGGAGAGAGCGCATAGCGATCGCCCGCGACGATCAGCGCTCCCGGCTCCAGCGCGACCGAGCGGCGGATCACGGTTTTCGTATCGATGGCCAGAAGCCCCGCCTCGGCGATCGCGAGCGCCGCGCGGCGGGATCCATTCACCGCAAGCTCATCGAAATTTTTTAACTTCATCGATGACTCCATTGCACTTCTATTCTAGAACTCATCCCGAAAGCAGTCCACAGCGGCTCTTTCCGACAAATTTTGGCGAGAACGGACGCCGCACGACGGCTTTTATCGTTTGTTGAAATCACCGCGACGTGTTATTTTTTATGCATATGCTCAAAGGATTCAAAGAATTTATCTTGCGCGGGAACGTGATCGACCTCGCGGTCGGCGTCATGATCGGTGCGGCATTCAACACGCTCGTCCAATCGCTCGTGAAGGACCTCCTCACGCCGCTCATCGCCGCAATTGTGAAACAACCGGATTTTTCAACGCTCACCTTCACGCTGAACGGCAGCAAGTTCCTCTACGGCGATCTCCTGAACGCCATCATCTCCTTCTTCATCGTCGCGATCACCGTTTATTTCTTCGTCGTGCTTCCCCTGAACAAACTCATGGAGCGCATGCAGAGGGGAAAAGAAAAACCGTCTCCCGCCGCAAAACAATGCCCCGAATGCCTCTCGACGATCCCGATCGCCGCTACGCGCTGCGCGCATTGCGCGATCAAGCTTCCGATTACCGGCTAATTCGTGCGAATTAGCCGGTAGTATTCTCGCGGCACCTATCCCTTATTCGGCCGAATGAGAGGTATGATGCGCCATGTTACCGGGCTCAGCTCTTCTTTGTATGCTCAGCGCTGTATGCGAGGCTCCCGCCGGTTTTTTTGCCGGGGTTGAATATACCCTGCGGATCGAATATTTTTTTTGTTTCGATAAAGAGGCCCGCGATCCGTTCGCCGTACATTTCTCCGAGATACGGCGTACGGATGATGCCGTCGTTGTGCTCGGCGGTGAAGGATCCTTTATATTCGATGACCAGCCGATACACCCGTTCCGAAATTTCCGGAATGATCGCGCGCACTTCGGGCTTTTTGAGATCCATGAGCGGAATAATGTGAAAATTTCCGTTGCCAGGATGCCCAGCGATCGTGTAGACAAGCTTGTCCTTATATTCGTCGAGAATCGCGTTCACCTTGGGCAAAAATTCCGGAAGATATTCGGGCTTCACGATGATATCGTCGATGAACGGTGCCGTATCGAGCCCGGTTGAGTGGTCATGCAGAAGCGCGAAGCTTTGCCGCCGGATCACCCAATACTTTTCCTGCTGCGATTCCTTCTTCAAAAGGCTGTGCTGCAGGCTGAACTTTTTCGCGATCGCCGCGACTTCGTTCAAGCGGGCCAAGGCGTCCGCCTCGTCGTCGGAACTGATCTCGACAAGCAAAACCATCTTCGGAAAGCCGCCTCGGAGCGCCATCCATGCTTCGGGAATGAACTGGAAAATCAGCTTCAGGAAATTTCCTTTCATGGACTTGATGATGCCCGGAAGAAACTTGAGCGCCACCTGCAAGGTCTTGTCGTCGTATGATTCGATGCTCTCCGGCTTAAGCTTCAGGAGTTCGACGACGAGATTCGCGACCGGCCCAAGGTTCGGCAAAAATACCACGCCGAGCATGTGATATTTTTTCTCTTTTACGAGCCGCAGCTTCGCCTCGACCAAAAGCCCGAATGTTCCCTGTGAGCCCACGAATACTTTCGTGACGTCAAACGTCTTTTTCTCCTTGTCCCATACGTTCCACAAAAAGTAACCGGCGGAATTTTTCGAGACGTCCGGCTTCGCGGCTTTCACGGCGTCATAGTTCTTGTCGAGTAGCGCGTAGAGATTGCGGTAATAGTCCCCTTCAAAACCCGGCTCTTTGAGCTTCGTATCGAGTTCCGCGCCCGAGAGCGGCTTTAGCGTATGCAATTCGCCGTCCGCGAGCACCACTTTCAACTCCTCGATATAGTCTTCTGTTTTTCCGTACGCGAGCGTTTTCTCGCCGCCGGAATTGTTGTTGACCATACCACCCAGCGCACAGAGATCCTTCGATGCCGGGTACGGCGGGTAAAGCAGGCCTTTCGGCTTGAGCTGCTTCTCGAAATCGCGGAAGTAAACTCCCGGCTGGACCACCGCGTAATCCGCACCTATTTCCTTTACTTGATTAAAATATTTGGTGAATGAAACGACGATCGATTGCGTGAGCGGCCCGCCGGTCATGTCGGTTCCGGCGGAACGGCCGGTGAGCGAAATATCCTCTCCCGCCGCTTTTTTCTTCGCGACGAACTTCACGAGGTTCTTTACGTCTTCAACGTCTTTCGGAAACACCACAAGCTGCGGCTTCACAATGAAGATCGAATAATCGTGGCTGTAATCCGCGAGCGTCGCATCGTCCCCCGCCACCTCTCCGTGAAAAAATTGTCTGATCTCGTCTGCAAGCATTATGTTTAGTGTAGCATAAAAAAACCGCCCGTTATGCCGCGGGCGGCGAGAGGTTCATTTTCATCTGCACGGGAACCCTGCATTTTTTCTCTTTCGCGAGCTTCTGCTTGCGCTTTGCGCCCCTGCGGCCGAGCTTGCTGCATACGGCCCTGAAAAGCGTTTCGCGTTCGAACCGTTCATGGATTCGGTATTGGTCGAGCGCTTTTTCCACTGCAATTTTCACGTTGCGGATTCCTCTTCGACGGAGAATCGCTGCACAATCGGCTATGCTTTTGATGTCCACCGGGGTCGGTCTCCTTTTGTTCCGGAGTACTGGCGAAATAATAACACATTCATCGAATATTTACAAATCGTGCGACGCTTGCTAAGCTGACGTCGGTTTTCAAATCAAGGAGGTCGCTTTGCAAGCATTCAAAGTGCTCCTGCCCGACATGACCTCGCCGGGACTTCTCGGCGCGAAAAGGATCGGGTATCGATTGGGTTCCCGGGTAAAGGCAAAGGGATTGAGGTCCGCGAATCCGCACGGCGGCGGAAAACTGCACGTCGCGCGGACCGAACAGGACGCGAGAGGCCTCGCCGGCTATCTCAGGCGCGCATACAAGATCAAGGCACGGATCTTCCTCTGTGAGATCGGCGCAGTGATCGATATCACCTCCGGAAAGATCACGACCGACCGCGTGAGATTACTGAAAGAAGTATGACCTTCCGCCGCGGCCCCAAGCTGCGGCATTTTATTGTCTTCGTCGAAAAATAATATCGTTTTCGCTTACCGGCTAATTCGTGCGAATTAGCCGGTAAGTTCCGCCCTCGGTTCTTCATGGGTTTTAACTTTGTGCGGTGATACAATACAAACTATGGACATACACAGCAAGAGTATTGTGATCACGGGCGCGTCGGGAGGCATCGGCTTTGCGCTCGCGAAAGTGCTTGCGCGCGAAGGGGCACGGCTCGTGCTCGCGGCCCGCTCCAAGGCCAAACTCGAAACACTCGCAAAAGAACTGCCGGACGCAATCGCGGTTCCCGCGGATATGCGGAAGCCGAAAGATATTCAAAAGCTGATCGACGCGGCGGTCGAAAAATATGGGCGGATCGACGTGCTCGTGAACAACGCCGGACAAGGCATGTACGGCCCGATCGAAAAGATCGACATCGAAAAATACAAGGAGGTGATGGAACTGAACGTCTACGGCGCCCTCCGCGCCATGGAAGCCGCGATTCCCGTAATGCGGGCGCAGGGAGGCGGCATGATTCTGAATGTCAGCTCGCGGGTTTCAAAGAATTATTTCCCCTATCTCGGGGCGTACGCCTCGACGAAATACGCGCTGAACGCAATCACACTGACCGCGCGGCAGGAACTTGAAAAGGACCGCATCGTCGTGAGCGTCTTCCATCCGAAGATGACTGCGACCGATTTCGGCAGAAACGCCGTGGGCGCACGGCCCTCTTTTGCGGGCCGCCCCGGCGGAGCCCCGGCAGTCGATACGCCGGAAGAGGTGGCCGAAAAGATCGCGGACCTCATCCGCTCCGAAGCGCCGGAAGCGGAAATGTAAGTTCTGTCATCCCGGGCTTGGCCCGTACCGAGATACGGGATTGCTACATAATTTTCCGGAATGACAACGAGACCGCTCCCGGCCGCAGAACTTTCACTTTCCCTTTCTCGATCGCGATGAGCGTTGACGGCGGCGAATCAAGACGGCCGGCGTTTATGTAAAAGTCGGCACGACGGCCGAAATATTTTTTTGCTTCGCGGATCGTTTTCGCGGGCGGTTTACCTTCGGGGTTCGCGCTCGGTGCCACAAGCGAGCCGGTTTTTTGCAAAAGATCGCGCAACCATTTCGGTTTCGGCAGACGAAAGGCCAGCGCATTCGTCCCGCGATGTAAATAGTTCAGTCTGCTTCTTGATTCTCGATTCTTGATTCCTAAAATGACGCTCACCTTTCCGGGCCACGCTTGCTTCAATATTTTTTTCGTAGCCGGAGCGAGATGGACTCCGAACTGCCGAATATCCGACATTGAACCGATCAAAATGATCATCGGCTTTTTCGGATTGCGCCTGCGGAGCCGGTAGATGCGTCGAACCGTTTTCGGATTGAGCGCGGAACCCATAATGCCGTAGATCGTATCGGTCGGAAGCACGCCTATCCCGCCGGAGCGCAATATACCCACAACCCGTTCCTGTTCCGTTTTCGGCACCCTGTTCATTATTGAAATGTTACACTTTTATGCGATCGCATAAAAGTGTAACATTCTTCGGGCAATGAGTCCTAAGAATAATTGCCGAGAAAGGTAAATATGCTATACTGAAAAATATGAAAATGCCCAATTGGAAACAGATCGTACTCGTCGGATTCATCATTTTGTTCATCGTTTCGCTCCTGTTCTGGGGAGCGGGCGCGCCACCCGTGGCGGCACCGTCGCCCTCTGACCAAACGGCGTCCTCGACGGGTGCGGGAACATCCACCACTACTCCGGCTTCGGCGCCGGTTTCCCCGTCCGCATCTCCGCAAAACACCGCACCAACCCTTGTCGCTCCGAACGCGCAACGCTCGAACATTTCGATCACCGCTCCCGTCACGGGCGATAAATGGGTCACGGGAACGAATAATGTCATCCGCTGGAGCAAAGCTGCGGGTATTGCGGGCGGGCTCTATCTCGCGAATGCCTCGGACGGCAGCCTGGTCGGCTGGATCATCCAACAGCTGAATCCGACGGACACCTCCTATCAATGGGACACGCGCAACGTGTTTGTGAGCCGCACGAGTCCCGCTTCGAAAGCGGTCACGGCGGGAAACTATATAATCAAAGCCCTCTTCGACGGCGTGAAGCAGGAAACGTATGCTTCGAGCGGTTCCTTCTCGATTATTTATCCGAACCAGGTGACCACGAACACCTACACGCTCACGATCCAGAACTACGCTTTCACGCCGTCCGCGATCACGGTAAAAAAAGGCGATAAACTGGTTTTTGAAAACAAAGATTCGGTGGCGCAGACACTCCAACTCTCGAGCTTCAGTCCGATCACGATCCAGCCGGGCGCGTCCTATACCTTCGACACCTCCGTGTTCCAGCCCGCGTCGTCTTATACCCTCTACTCGAACACGTATCCAACCCTCCGCGCGACGGTCACGGTGCAGTAGCGAGCTCGATAGCCGGGGCATAGCGCGCGAAATCTATCGCTAAGATTTCGCGCGTTTTGCTCGTTAGCCAAAAAATGTTCCGCTTCGCACTTTTTTGTGGTACCCGATCGCGAAGCGGTGCGCTTCGTCGCGGACGCGAACGAGCGTATTTTTTTGTACGCCACGGGGAATGAGGCCGATCACGTCGTTCCGTTTGCGTTTCGCGCCTTTCGCGATGCCGATAATCGGGATTTTGAGCCCTGTCTCCAAAAGCACCGCGCGCGCCGCGTTCACCTGTCCCCTGCCGCCGTCCACTAAAATCAGGTCCGGCAGCGGCCATGAATCCTCCGCCGTTTTGCCTGCGGCGATGGCGCTGCGGGCGAAGCGGCGGCGCAGTACTTCCTTGAGCATTCCGACGTCGTTCGAACCGGTAATCGTCCTGATCTTGAATTTCCGATATTCGTTCTTATCCGGTTCGCCGTTCGCGAAAACAACCATGGAGCCGACCGCAGCGGTTCCGGATATGTTCGAAATATCGTAGCCTTCGATCCGTTGTGAAGTTTGAGATTTTCCGCCCGAGGCGGATCCGCCTTTGGCGGAGAGATCCAAAATTTGAGATTGATCGTCGTTGATCAGCGCAATGTCGCGAATGTGCTGCAACGCGAAGATCCTGCGCCGAAGCATCGCGGCTTTCTCGAATTCCAGCTTCTTGCCCGCGGCGGCCATTTCTTTTTCGAGCAAACCGATCACTTTTTTCTTTTTCCCTTCAAAAAATAATTTAAGGTTCCGCACATTTTTAAGATATTCCTCGCGCGCGACGGCGGCGATGCACGTCCCCGGGCAAAGCCCGACTTCGTAATCGAAGCAGGGACGATCGAACGTTCCGATCTTCTCTGCCGGATGCGTATTCCACGGGAAAATCCTGCGCAGAATGCGAAGCGCCTCGCGAATACTCGAAGCCGAGGTGAATGGACCGTACCAGCCCATGGCACCCGACTTCTGGCCGGCGGAATCACGACCTCGCACGAGCAGTACGCGCGGAAACTTTTCCTTCGTGATCTCGACGTAAAGAAAACTTTTATTGTCCTTCTCGCGGATATTGAACGGCGGCAAAAATTCTTTAATGAGCTCGGCTTCCAATATGAGCGCTTCAAGCGCCGTATCGGTTTCTTTATAATCGATTTTTTTGATCTCGCTTACGAGTTTTTGGATGCGTGCGTCGTGCGGACGCAGGAAATAGCTCGACACGCGGCGCTTCAGATTGCCCGCCTTGCCGACGTAAAGCAAGCGGCCGTTTGCGCCTTTCATCAAATATACCCCGGGCGTTTCGGGAAAGTCTTGATAGAGATTTTTCATCGCCCGTAGTATAGCAGATACTCGTCATCCCGGAAAATCGCCCGCAGGCGATCCCGTATCCCGGTACGGGACAAGCTTATCCGGGATCTATATCTTTAAAATCATTTCACAAAGTATGGATCCCGGCTCGGAGGCCGGGATGACAAACGAAGTACGAAGACGCGGCTGATTAATCGAGCAGCACGTACACCGCGCACTTGCCGATCTCGGGAAGCACGCCGCCCACGATCTCTTCGCTTACCTTGTCGAGCGGGATTTTCTGATTGCCGCCTTCGGAGATCAAATAGTCGCCTTCGATGTAAGCGATCTTCTGGCCGGAATTCGCATCGTACACGTAATTTCCCTCGAAATAGCCGAGTTTCTTGCCGTCATGCGCGTAAATATGATTTTCCTCGACCCAGCCGACCTTCTCCCCTCCCCGCCAGATATCCCTGCCGATGAATTTAAGCATGTTTTTATTATAGCAAACCCGTTCAAGAAATGAACCGCCGCCGTCCGTGGCGGGGTATTATCGCGGAAGAAACATAAAATCCGCCGCGGGAAGAGCGCGGCGGACCTGTGCTTAGTTGCGAATAAAAATCTTCCACGCTTCGATCACGTCATTGCCGAACATCCTGGACGGCGTACGCAGGTGAACGCGCAGCTCCGTAAACAGCGGGGAAAGGTGGAGCGACGGATCTTCAATCGTCTGGTAGCTCACGATGTCGCCCGTTTCCGAAACCGATTCGGCGGCGCGGCGGGACTCATAAAAAAATCCGCTCGCGAGCCCCCACCGCACCGAAGAAAATTTGGCGAAGAGACGGTTATAGAAACCGTATCGCACGGCCGGAGAATAGGACGGCTCGACGGAGAACAAGCTTATAAACGCGTTCGGCTCGAAGGACAACCGCCCGGTAAAGTCCAGATCCATGTAATCCGCCCGGAGAAAGCTCATTCTTCGGAAACCATGCGTAATTCCGCCATTCGTGTTATGTATATCGATTCCTGTATAATCGGCGTGCAGTTTGTCTTTGATCGCGTATTCGCCAACCGATTCATGTGCGCCAAGGTCCATCACGGCGGGAAGTTCGGGAAACATGATCTGGGCAAACAACCGGAACATCCGATCGTGGTTGCGCCTGACCTGCGGCTCGTTGATATACGCCCGATATTGTTCATAGAACGCTGCGTCGTATGGCATGAGGTGCCTCCGGCGAAACAAATCGGCTGCTCTTAACCTAAATCAATTCAGCACTTTCCGCAAATATTCTCCGGTGAAGCTGTCTTTTTTGCGCGCAACTTCCTCCGGAGTTCCCGCGATGAGAACCTTGCCGCCTTTCTCGCCGCCTTCCGGGCCGAGATCGATCACCCAGTCGGCGGTTTTGATCACGTCAAGGTTGTGCTCGATCACGACAACCGTATTTCCGCGATCTACGAGCCGCTGGAGCACTTTGAGAAGCTGGTCAACATCCGCAAAGTGCAGGCCGGTTGTTGGCTCATCGAGCAGATAAAGCGTGCGATGCGTATCGCGCTTGCCGAGCTCGGCCGAGAGCTTCACACGCTGGGCTTCGCCGCCGGACAAAGTCGTCGCCGACTGTCCGAGCGTAAGGTAGCCGAGCCCCACTTCTTCCAAGATCACGAGCCGGTCGTGCAGCCAGGGAATATCCTCGAAAAACCTCGTAGCTTCTTCGATTGTCATCTGAAGCACTTCGTAAATTTTCTTTTTCTTGTATTCAACCTCGAGCGTTTCGCGGTCGAAGCGCTTCCCCTTGCACACCTCGCAGGTTACATAAACCGTGGGCAGGAAATGCATCTCGATCGCGATCGTGCCGTGACCTTCGCAGTTCTCGCAGCGGCCGCCGGGCACGTTGAAGCTGAAGCGACCCGGCTTGTAACCGCGGACGCGCGCGTCTTCGCTTTCGGCAAAAAGATCGCGGATGAATGTCCACGCCCCGACGTAGGTTGCGGGGTTCGACCGCGGCGTACGGCCGATCGGCGACTGATCGATGTTGATCACGCGGTTCACGTGCTCCATGCCGAGAATTCCTTTATGGCCGCCGGCTTTGTAGCCGGAGTAATTGTATTTATCCGACAGCGTTTTGTAGAGCACGTCGTAGACCAGACTCGACTTGCCGGACCCGGAAACGCCGGTCACCGCCGTGAAGCGCTTGATCGGAATATCCACATTTACGTTCTTCAAATTGTTCGCATGCGCGCCTTTGATCTGCAGAAATTCCTGTTTCGTATTTTTCGAGGCATCCACGAATCGCCGCTTTTTCGGTACCGCGATGAACTTTTTTCCGCGCAAATAATCGAGAGTCGGAGAATTTTTTGTTTTATCTTTGAGAATTTCGGGGATCGGCCCGTGTGCGACGATTCTTCCGCCATGCACGCCCGCGGCGGGGCCGATGTCCACCAAATAATCGGATTCGCGAATCGTGTCTTCGTCGTGCTCCACGACAATGATGGTATTCCCGAGATCGCGGAGATCGTGGAGCGTTTTAATGAGCTTTGCGTTGTCGCGCTGATGAAGACCGATGGTGGGCTCATCCAATATATAGAGCGTGCCCACGAGCCGCGAGCCGATCTGCGAAGCGAGGCGTATTCGCTGGGATTCGCCGCCCGAAAGCGTTCCCGCTCTGCGATCGAGCGTGAGATATTCGAGCCCGACATCGATCAGGAACTTCAGGCGGCTCCTGATTTCGCGCAGCGGCGTCTCGCCGACCGCACGCAAGTTTTGAGATTTGAGATCCAAATTTTGAAATAGTTTGTACGCCTCGTCCACCGAAAACCCGGTAACGGAAGCGATATTTTTCCCGCCAAGCAGTACGTTCAAACTTTCTTCCTTCAGCCGTTTTCCCGCGCATGCTTCGCAGATCTCATCCGACCAGAGATCCTTCGTGCCAAGGCCATGGCAGACGGGACAAGCGCCGTAAGGGCTATTGAAAGAGAACAGGCGCGGCTCGATCTCGGGGAAGGAAAAACCGTCGTTCGGGCAGGTGAACTTCGCGGAAAGCGAAACTTCTTTGTCCGTGATGATCGTGACGACGTCGTTTCCGTATTTGAGCGCCGATTCGATCGCTTCCGAGAGCCGGAGCCGGTTGTCCTTCGCACTCGCGGCGCCTTCGCCTTTGCCCGAGAAATTCAGACCCGCGGGCATGCGATCCACGACAAGATCAATCGTGTGCGCTTTGTAACGATCGAGTTCAATGCGGTTTTTGAGCGAAAAATATTTGCCGTCGACGCGCACTTCCGAAAAGCCCGCATTCAGGAAATCGTAGAGCATCTGGTAATACTCCCCTTTTCTGCCGTAGACGACGGGCGCGAGGATGACGATGTTTTTTCCGGTTTTATTCTCTTTCGAAAAATCGATCGCGACGTCGACAATCTCTTCATTGGTAAGCTTCTTGATCTCCTTGCCGCACTTCGGGCAATAGGGCTTCCCGGCACGCGCGAAAAGAACGCGGAGATAATCGTAAATTTCCGTGATCGTAGCGACCGTCGACCGCGGATTCCCCGAATGGCTTTTCTGGTCGATCGAGATCGCGGGCGAGAGGCCTTCGATCTCGTCCACATCCGGTTTGTCGAGACGGCCCAAAAACTGCCGCGCATAAGCGGATAAGGATTCGATATAGCGCCGCTGGCCTTCCGCGAAGATCGTGTCGAACGCCAAACTCGATTTCCCCGAACCCGAAAGCCCCGTGAAAACGACCATCTTATCCCGGGGGATCTCGAGATTCACGTTCTTCAGATTATGCTCGCGCGCGCCTTTGATGATGATTTTGTCCCGCATAATATTCCGTCGTCCCCGCGTCCCCCAGAGGCGGATCCTCCTCTGGGGGAAAGGCGGGGATCCATGCTTCCAAAATTTCTAATAAATACCGAAACGCCCCCGCTCCGGAAACACATGGGGGTATCACGAGAAGTATAGTGCGGTCTGGAGAAAAAATCAAACCTGTTGCAAAGAAGCGCGGAGGTGATATACTTTTCGCAGCAGCTCCGAACCAATGGAGGAAGACGATGAAGGCAATCTCTACCGCGATGCTTTTGCTGTGCGCATGTTCTCTGTGCTTTGCCGGCCGGAAAAAAAACGAATCCCCGCTTGAACTCAGAAACATCTACCTGCAAACAGACGTCAACAGGCCCGATTTTCTGCCCACGGCAACAGCCACCGCGCCGGAGCAATTCGCGAGACTCGGCGAAAGCTTGCGCTTTTGGGTCGCTATCCAACTGCGCAAAGGCGAACAAAGCCCTTGCCCATTCCGGAACGAAGAGCCGTGCCACCTCGAGTTCGCCGTCGTGGCAAAAAACGCCAACCGCGCTAAGGTAAATTACCTCGATCACGAAACCCGGCTCAATCAGAAGATTGATTTCGAACTCGGATATCCGATCACCCGGGACAGTTCGCTCGGCGAAAAAATCCTGCTTTTCAGGGTCAGATTCAAAGATCAAATCCTCTGCAGTTTCGAAGCTTCTGTCAAAGTCACGGAATAGCCGATAACACAAAGGCGCACGCGAAAACGCGAACGCCTTTTTTATTTTTACGCCGTTCTATTCCAATATTCTTAAGAATATTGGAATAATAAATGATTCTTTTTTTACCTGCCCGTAGTGAGTCTTCCGCCTTTGCCCAGCACGAGCTCCTCCGCGTCAAGTCCGCCGCCTTGTTCGCGCCAAAGAGCGGCATAGAGACCGCGTTTTTTGATAAGCGCGCCATGCGTTCCTTCTTCGATGATCTTCCCCTTTTCGAGCACATAGATCCGGTCCGCATGCGCAATCGTCGAAAGCCGGTGCGCGACGAGCACGAGGATCAGGTCGGGCTGCGACCGCGCAATCTCGCGGATCGTATCGGTAATCGAGCGCTCGGTGATGGAATCGAGGCTCGAAGTTGCTTCGTCGAAAATAATAAGATCCGGTTTACGGAGCAGGGCGCGCGCGATCGCGAGCCGCTGACGCTCGCCCCCGGAAATTTTAATTCCTCCTTCCCCTATTTTCGTGTCGAGTCCCTGGCCCGCGCCGCTCATTGCGCCGCGTTCGGCAATACCCGTGACCGATGCGCTCCGGAGCGCCTCCCAGCAATCGTCATCCGTGGCCGACGGATTCACGAAGAGCAGATTCTCACGCAGCGTCCCCGCGAAAAGCTGAGTTTCCTGCGAAACGTAGCCGATCTTGCGGCGGAGCGCGTCGTAATCGACTTCGCTTCCGTCTATATCGTTCAGAAAAACGTTCCCTCGGGTCGGCTTATAGAGGCCGACGAGTAATTTCACGAGCGTGGTCTTCCCCGATCCGGAATATCCCGCGAACGCCACCGTTTCGCCGCCTTTGATGCGCAAGTTGATATCCCGCACGGCAAGCTCTTTCCCCGTTCCGTATCCGAATCCGGCTTTTTTGAATTCGATGTACGTGAGCGATTCTATCTCACGCGCGTTCGCCGGTTTTTTTTCGGATGGGATCGAAAGTATCTCTTCCAATTTTTCCATGCTGCCTTTCGCTTCCTGATATTGCGACGCGACCGTGCCGATATCGCCGAGCGGATTAAAAATGAAAAACGAATAGAACCACAGCGTGAGAAACTGGCCAAGCGAAATATTGCCGAGAAGAATGAGCCACAGCATGGCGAAAAGAATTGCGGAGCGCATGGCGTTCACGATTGTCCCCTGCGTGAAGCTGAGCTTGCGGATAAGCTTGAGTTTCGAGAGTTCAAGATTGAGCACCTTGTCGTTCACTTCGTTCAGGCGTTTCGTTTCCTGCTCCTCAAGCCCCAGACTTTTTACAAGTTCGACGTTCCGCAGAGTCTCCGTCGTCGACCCGGCAAGATTCGCCGATTCGACCACGATATTTTTCTGGATTGCCTTGATCTTGCGGCCGAGGAAGAAAAGCACGGTGCTCATGATCGGGATGATGAGGAAGTACAGTAAGCCGATAATCCAATGCACATAAAAGGCGTAACCGATCACAACCACAACGCCGACGAGCGCCACGAATACGATATCCACGAAACTCACGATGAGCTGCTGGCCGTCGAGGCGCGCCTTCTGCAATTTTTGGAGCAGCTCGCCCGAACGCTGGTCCTCGAACACGGCGTACGGCAATGAAAACGAATGCGCGACGCTATGCGCGTAAAGCTCCGTACCCACGCGTTGGGTCACGACGTTTTCGTAGTATTGCTGAAAATTCTTTGCGATGCGCGAAATGAGGGCGGCGGTCACGGATGCGAGGAGCAGAAGCCCCACGCCTCGGAGAAACGCGCCGTGCGTGATGCTCCCGATTTTTGCAATATAGCCATCGACGATCAGGCGGAAGATCTGCGGATCGACGAGCGAGAACACCGTGTTCACGGTCGCGAAAAGAAGCGTCCAGACGAGGAGCTTTTTATACCGTTTGAGATAACCGAAAAGAAGGGACATAGCTGCTTATGGTACCATGTTTTTTAAAGATGCGCTGAAGACGCTTCTTCCCGCCAAACCGCCGCGGCACCGGGAATTCACGATGCGGTGGAAAAACGCTTCATGAGCGTTATTTCATTGCCGGATTCATTGAACTCAACGCTATCCATAAAATTGCGTGTTATGACTATCCCTCTTCCGGACGTCCGTAAAACATGTTCCGGATCGCCGGGATCGGGTAATTTGCGCCACGAGAATCCTTCGCCTTCGTCCTTTACGGTCATACGCACCTCCGCCGGCGAGATGGCGATATGCACGATCACGTATTTTTCGGCCATGCCCGCGGCGGCCAGTTCGCCATGTTTCTTTTCCGCCGCCGCGATAAGGGTAGCCCCTTCTTCTTCGGGACTCGCGAGCCCTAAATTGCCGTGAGCGATCGCGTTCACCAACGCCTCGCGAAATGCCATGCCGATCTTGAAAATTTCGTCTTCGGTGGCGGCCGTTTCCTTTTCCAAGCGTTTCTTCAAGGCCGCTTCCGCCCCGTCGATCAACCCCACCTCGCTCGGCAGACGCCATACGTCGCCCTCGAACCATTTGCTTTCTTTCGGCCCTTCCTCGGCTCGAGCCCCGGATTCGTGCTCTATATTCATAGTATAAGTATACAAAACCCGTCTATTTTTTTGCTTTCTCCTTCGTTAATCCTTCCATCCCGCTCTTGTGCCGCGTATCAGCATCCGGCGCTTTGCCCGCTTTCTTCGATAATTCCCTGATTTCATCCCTCAAAATCCCGGCTAATTCAAAATCCAGCACATTCGCCGCTTTTTTCATCTCGCGTTCTTTGTCCGCGATCAATTTCTGCATCGCGGTCTTCGATCTCGGGATAGGCGCGAGTTCGAGCGCGAGTACGGCATCGACATTCGGCAGAATGTCGGAGATTTTCTTGATGATCGTCCTGGGCGTAATGCCGTGCTTCTTATTGTATTCGATCTGAATTTTCCTACGACGCTCGGTTTCGCCGACCGCACGCTCAATGGAGCCGGTGATATGGTCGGCGTAGATAAGCACTTCCCCTTCCACGTTCCTCGCCGCGCGGCCGATTGTCTGGATTAAAGACACTTCGCTGCGCAGGAATCCTTCCTTGTCGGCATCAAGGATTGCGACAAGCGAAACTTCCGGCAAGTCGAGCCCTTCGCGCAGAAGATTCACGCCTACGAGCACGTCAAGGCCGCCCTTCACCTCCGATCCCTTGCGCAAATTCGTGAGAATGCGGATACGATCGAGCGTTTTCACGTCGCTGTGCAGATACGTCACTTTGATCTTCTTGTCTTCAAGATATTGCGCGAGATCTTCGGCCATGCGCTTGGTCAAGGTCGTCACGAGCACGCGCTCTTTCTTTTTCACCCGTTCCTCGATGCGCGGAATGAGGTCGTCGATCTGCCCGCGCGCGGGGCGGATCGTAAGCTTCGGATCAATAAGGCCGGTCGGCCGGATGATCTGTTCCACAATGCCGTGCGCAGGCCCGGGATCGGACTTCGCGCTCTCCTTGCGCTCGTAATCGGAAGGCGTCGCGGAAGTATAGATCGTCTGCCCGACGCGCTCCTTGAACTCCTCGAATTTCAGGGGTCGATTGTCCTTCGCCGACGGCAGGCGAAAACCGTATTCCACGAGCGTCTTCTTGCGCGACGCGTCGCCCGCGTACATTCCCTGGATCTGCGGCACGGTCATGTGCGATTCGTCGATAATGGTCAAGAAATCCGGCTTGCCGTCTTTCGTGCGCGGAAAATAATCCAAAAGCGTATCCGGCGCTTCGCCTTCCGCGCGGCCCGAAAGATGCCGGGAATAGTTCTCGATGCCGTGGCAATAGCCCACTTCGCGCATCATCGCGACGTCGAACTTCGTGCGCCGCTCAAGCCGCTCCGCTTCCAGGAACTTCTTTTCTTTCTCAAAATACTTGAGCTGCACTTTGAGCTCGTCTTGGATCGCCCCGATCGCGCGCTCGCGATCAGAAGCATCCGTAACGAAATGCTTAGCCGGGGCAATATAAATTTCCGGCAAAGTCGGCGTTTTTCCGGGCTGAAATCCCGCGACCGGATCCACTTCGTAGATCTTCTCGATCACGCCGTTCTTGAGCTCAAAATTATAGATCACCTCGCGGTCCGGCGGCATCACCTCCCAGTTATCGCCGCGCAGGCGATAGGTGCCGCGCTTCAGGTCAGCGCTCGTGCGCGTGAACTGCAGCTCGATGAGCTTCTTCGCGAACGCCCGGCGGTCGATCCGGTCCCCCGCTTTGAAGTGGAAGATATTCTGCGCATAGACCTCGGGCGCGCCGAGGCCGTAGATGCAGGAAACCGAGGCGACCACGATCACGTCGCGCCGCGTGAGGAGCGCCATCGTCGCCGCATGGCGCAGCTTGTCGATCTCGTCGTTGATGAGCGCTTCCTTGTCTATATACGTGTCGCTCGACGGCATGTACGCCTCCGGCTGGTAGTAATCATAATAGGAAACGAAGTAATTCACCGAATTTTTCGGGAAGAGCTCGCGGAATTCGTTCGTAAGCTGCGCCGCAAGCGTTTTGTTGTGCGCGATCACAAGCGTCGGCTTTTGGATTTCAGTGATCACATTCGCGGCCGTGAAGGTTTTGCCGCTGCCCGTAACTCCCAAAAGCGTCTGGTGCGCGTATCCTTTCTTCAAACCCGAAACAAGCGATGCAATCGCCTTCGGTTGATCCCCTGCCGGTTTGTTATCTGAAACCAATTCAAAATCCATAAATTTCCGTTTAGATTGTCGTCCTCGCGAAGGCGAGGATCCATGCTCCCCCGTCATCCCTAAATCCTCCTTCATCCCAGCGAAAGCCGGGACCCACGTCCGTTAATAAAAACGCCTGAACCGCCCCTCGGGCAAAAGCCATAGGGGTACGGTCACAAAAGTATTTTATGACAGAAAAATGAATCCGTCAAAAATGAAATTTCGCTGGGGTCGAATTACAGCTACACGATTCCCTCCTCTTTGAAGAGCTCCATCACCATCTTCACTCGCTCCGTGGATTCGCAAATCTTCCGGGCGATGGCTTCGAATGATAATTTTGGATTCGCGAGATGCGCTCTCAACACCGCCCCGCGCAGCTGTCTCGTCGATCCCTCGAATTTCGACTGTTTTTTATAGTGCGCGCTTTTACGATTGGGATTTTCTTTTTCCAATCTGCCAAGCATCGCGCCATAGTCCATAAGCGCCCAATACCATTCCCGCGGGCGCTTTGCGTCAAGCGTTTCTTCGATAAGGTCGAGGATCTCGTCGTCGCCGATCTTTCCGCGCTTTGGAAAGAAAAAATGGATGAAAGCCCGGCGGATGTTCGTTTCGATAAAAACCGACGGCAAATTGAACGCGAACGCGCGTATCGCGCCCGCCGTTCCCGGCCCGATACCCGGCAGAGCGTCGAGTAAGCCGATATCCTTCGGCAATTTGCCGCCATAATCGCGCACGACGATCTCCGCCGTCCGCTTCAAAGCGACCGCACGGCGGTTATACCCGAGCCCGCTCCAAGCCCGCAGCACCTCCCGTAGCGGCGCTTTCGCAAGAGCCCGAAAACTCGGGAAGCGCTCTAAAAACCACAAGTATTTCGGCTCAACTCGATACGTCTGCGTCTGCTGAAGCATAAACTCCGAAACCAAGATTCGATACGGATCCCGCGTCCGCCGCCACGGAAAATCGCGCTTATGGGCGCCGTAATAACTCCATACCGTCCGCTTGAACACTTCTATCTTTTTCATATTTATTTTTTTCACATCTATACCTTTATCACTACTCATATCATTTTTTATCATTCAATATTAGCACTTCGACCTAAAATGTTGCACTTTCTACGATCGTAGAAAGTGCAACATTGTTATGCCTACGCCGCGTTTATGCCATGCCGATGCCGACACCCAAAATATCAGCTTCTTTCGCTTCAAAAAACT
>DATLTV010000056.1:0-2267 GCA_035533375.1 Minisyncoccota bacterium | reverse complement strand
CACGTCGGCTACAAAAATTATAGGACATACATGCGGAAGGTTAGCGCACTTCTTAGGGACGACGGCCTTTTTCTCCTCCATTCGATCGGCGCTCCCGTTTCAGAAAAACATGCCGAGCCGTGGATCGATAAATATATTTTTCCGAACGGCAACCTTCCTTCTGCCGCGCAGATCACGAAAGCCGCGGAAGGGCTCTTGATACTGGAGGATTGGCACAACTTCGGCGCCGACTACGACACAACGCTCATGGCGTGGTTCGAAAACTTTGACCGGCATTGGCCGGAGCTTGCCGGAAAGTACGGCGATACGTTTTACCGGATGTGGAAGTTTTATCTTTTGTTCTGTGCCGGCGTGTTCCGCGTGCGGACGAACCAGCTTTGGCAAGTCGTTTTTTCGAAGCATGGCGTGCCGGGCGGATATGAGAGCGTGCGGTAGAAGCGCGCGAAGTGCATGTGAGGTGCGTGCGAAACGCATGAATAAAAAGTGCTACAATTAAAAGATGTCTGGCGTGTTCAATCCTCAGGGTCCGGTCGCGGCGCAGGAGCGCGATTTGATCGTGATCGCCGTGCTCATCATGCTTTCGATCGCGATTCCGCTCCTCGTCACGCTCTACGCGTTCGCCCGGAAATATCGCGCGGGAAACAAAAAAGCGGTCTATGATCCGGAACACACGGGCGGCGCGTTCGGCCAGCTTATATTGTGGGCCGTTCCCGCGGCGGCCATCGTGGTCATTGCGGTTTTGAACTGGCGGAGCACCCACGCGCTCGATCCCTACAAGCCGATTGTGTCGAGCGTGCCGCCGCTCACGATCGAGGTGGTGGCGCTTGAGTGGAAGTGGCTCTTTTTCTATCCGACGCAGGGAATCGCAACGGTGAACTTTATCCAATTTCCGGTGGATACGCCGATCCATTTCGAGCTTACGGCCGACGCGCCGATGAGCTCGTTCTGGATTCCACAGCTTGGCGGTCAAATATATGCGATGGCGGCGATGCAGACCCAACTCAACCTGATGGCCGACGCGCCGGGAGAATACACCGGCAAAGATACGGAGATCAACGGTGCGGGGTATTCGGGCATGACCTTCGTTGCGAACGCGACCTCCGCCGCCGATTTCGACGCATGGGTCGCATCCGTACGACATTCGTCGAGTTCGCTTACCATGGACGGATATAACGCGCTCGCGGCGCCGAGCGAAAATAATCCTCCGGCATACTATTCATCTGTGGAAAAAAATTTGTATGATACAATTTTGATGAAATATATGATCCCGCCGACGAGCTCGATGCCGGAGGCAAGTTCGTCAATGCAGGGCGGTGCGGCGTCGGGAACCATGCCCGATATGCCGGGCATGCAGGGAATGCAAATGTAACGTACGCACATGGAACACTTTCTTTTGGGAAATATTACGTGGGACGCGCTTCCGCATGCGTGGTACACAATTGGGGCGACCGCGAGCATCGCTCTCATGGGGATCGCGGGCGCGGCGCTCATCACCTATTACAAGCGCTGGAAGTGGTTATGGAAGGAATGGCTCACGTCGACCGATCCAAAAAAGATCGGGATCATGTACATCGTCGTCGCGTCCGTTATGTTCTTCCGCGGCGGACTGGACGCCATCATGATATGGATCCAACAGGCGATCTCCACGGGCTCTTCACAGGGATACCTCGATGCGAGCCACTTTCAGCAGATATTCACGGCGCACGGCGACATCATGGTCTTTTTTGTGACCATGGGATTTCTTTTTGGCCTCATCAATTTGATCTTGCCGCTCCAGATCGGCGCGCGCGACCTCGCGTTTCCGTTTTTGAACTCGCTCGGCTTCTGGCTCTACGTCGCGGGCGCGATTTTCATCAACATGTTTTTCGTGATCGGCGGACAGTTCGCGGCGGCGGGATGGCTTTCCCTGCCGCCGCTTTCAGAGATCGCCTATAGTCCCGGTACGGGCGTCGATTATTGGATCTGGAGCCTGCAGATTTCGGGGCTTGGCAGTTTGCTTGGCGGCATCAATTTTGTGGTGACCATCCTGAAGATGCGCGTGAAGGGCATGACTTTGATGAAGATGCCGCTCTTCGCATGGACCTCGCTTTGCAGTATGTTCCTCGTAATCGCGGCCTTCCCCGTACTCACTGCGACGATCGGCCTCCTCTGGCTCGACCGATTTTTTGGGATGCATTTCTTTACCTCGGGCTTCGGTGGGAATCCGATGATGTACGTGAATCTTATCTGGATGTGGGGACATCCTGAGGTATATATTCTCGTCATTC
>DATLTV010000055.1:0-3917 GCA_035533375.1 Minisyncoccota bacterium | reverse complement strand
GATCGTGTCAAAGAGAGCCTCGACCGTTTTTTCGGACTGGACCTTTGTCTCGAGCCCGGCGGCCTTCTGTACCGCCTCTATCAATCCTGCTTTTGTCATATAATTGCTGTTGATTTGTTGTGCCGACCTTTGAAAAATGCTTGGTTTTATTATAGCAAATGGCTGTAGATTACCAAAATCCGCTGTCGCCGCGGAAATCGCGGGGTAATCGGCCATCCCGCCGTCTGTCATCCCGGAAAATCGCCGCGCGATTTGTCCGGGATCCATACTTTCAGAAATAATTTTATATCGTATGGATCCCGGATATTCCGCTGCGGCGGGATTCCGAGATGACAAAGGATGCAGCATATCGCGCAATACCTCATTTACTGCTACATCCCCAGCGCGCGCAGTATCGGTTGCAGTGACGGATCTTGCGACAGGTCATATTGCTTTCCGGCTGCTTGCAATTCGGTGCGGGCGCTCTCTACATCCGCCTGTTCACCCGCCGCATCTTTATTCTTCAAATCCGCCTGCGCCCGCTCGAAGTAAGCGATGCCGAGCTTGATCTCGGTTTCCGCATCGCCGGGCTCCAGGGAAAGCGTCGTGTTGTACAGATCGATCGCCCGATTGAGATAGGTTTCATCATTCGTCGCGTTGTAGAAATCGGCGAGATAGCTCGCGACGGCCCGCGGCTCGGTATATTTCCCCCACTGACGGCCAAGCGCGGTCGCCTGCTCGACCTCGTTATAGCCGATCGTGTCGTACGTGACCGCGTCCGCGGTGCTCGTCGCGGCATCGCCGATTGCGAACGCGAGGATGCCATAGTAGAAATGTGAATCCGCCACTTTCGGATCGAGATTGAGCGAATACTTCAAAAGCGCGAGCGCCGCTTTGTTGCCGTATTGTCCGTCGTAAGCAACGGACTGGCCATCGCATTGTACGACCGGAGGCGATACCGACGCCTCGAGCGACTTTGTCTTCGCAAGCGAGATATACACCTCCTGGCGGTTCGGGCTCAATTGCAACGCCACCTGCGCTTCGTGTTCGGCATCACACAAATATGTCTGCGGCGGGAAAAGCGACGCCGTGCTCGTACCCGCGACCTCGTTGTAGATATCCACAAGCGCGTAGTGGTTGTAGGCGTCAAGCGGATGCGCATCGCGCGAGCTTTCGAATGCCGCCACGCCGTCCTTCGCGTCCTGGTCCGAGATATAGCCCGGATAATAAAAATACGTCTGCGCGACGTCGGTTGCCCAATCGCGCTCGAAGTTCCACCGGTAAGGCGTCACAGCGGCGCTCGCCTCGCGGAAATACTCCATGCCCTGCTCCTGGTGCCCGTTGCCGGAAGCCACGTAGCTGAAGCCGAGGTATTGGTTATAGGAAGCGTAAAGCGTCGGAATGTTCACAAAATAAGCGGTGACGAGCCCGATGCCGAGAAAAAGGAGGGGGAGGTAGCCGTGTTCCTTTTCCTTATTGGCGTCTCCGCTTTTTCCGTCTCCCCGGCGAAGGCCGGGGCCCGTGCTCCCGGAACGTTTATTCAGAAGCATGGGTCCTCCGCCTTCGCGGAGGATGACGGTCGATCGATACTTCCCGTCCACCACGCCAAAGACGAGATAGCACATCAAAAGGCCGCCGATTGTTTCGAACACGAAAAGATCGCTCACGATGTAGGCCAAAACCATCGGAATCACAACCGTCATCCACAGCTTATTTTTCAACTTCGACGCTTCGTAAAAAACCGCGGCGATCATCGCGAAGTACGCGAGCGCGAGCGGCACACCGCCGGAGACGAGGAACTCGAGGACGAAGTCGTGCGGCTTGTCGAAACGCGTTTCCTGGTAGGAATATTCGAGCGATTTCGGATCGTAAAATTTATTGAATACGATGTCGAAATTCTCAGGCCCCCAGCCGAGCAGCGGCTTCTCGAGGAATCCTTCCCAAGCGGCATGGTAGGAAATGAGCCGCGGGCCGAAATCGGTATCGCCCTGTGAAAGCGAGAAAGAAACGTCCTTGAAGCGGGAGAGGCCGGGCACATGGCTCCAGAAGCTCGAGGATTTTGTTAAATAGAAAATACTGCCGCCCAAGAGGAGTACGGCGAGCACACCCGCGTAGAGCGCCCGCTTGCGAAGGAAGCCGAGTCGCACTTCCGGCGGCCGGAAGGTGAAGAATACGAGCATCGCGAAAAGCCCCGTGCCGAGGCCGAGAATGTCGCCGCGCGTCTGCGTTTGGAAAAGCGCGGCGAGGTTTGCGACGAGGGTGGCGAGAAGAAAGACTGTCGCCCCGGCGAAGGCCGGGGTCCGTGCTTTATCGCCACCTTCACGCCGCTTCCACCAATCCAAAAGCAAAAACACCCCGATGAAAATGTTGAAAAGCAGGTAATCCGCAAAAAATGTCGGATTGCCGAAAGTCGCGCCCGGGCGGTTACCCGGCGTTTCGTTCAGAAGCAGATTCGGATTCGAGAGTTGCATCCACGCGAGGGTACTCACAAACGCAGCCGTGCCGATCGAGGCAAGCCCGAGCTTTTTCCAGGGAATCTCCTGGCCGAGCGAGGAAGCCACGACCGCGAGCGCGGCGAAGTGGTAGAGCGCGACGATTCCGATTGAGCGCTCGTAGGTAGACCACAGGCTATTCAAAAAATCCACGCCTGTGATCGCCGTGAGCGTTTCCACACCCAAGAATACGAGCAAGGCGATGAACCACGGCGTCCAGCGCGGCCGGTAGCGTTTATCTTTAAGCGCAAGCGCAAGCCAGAGAAAGAACAGCACCTCCGCGAGCATCTGAAAGAACAGCTCCTTCGCGAGGGTATAAGGATACACGCCCCATTTGAAATAGAAGAGCGGCACGGCGATGACGATCGCGAAGAGAATGATAATAAGGGTCTTCTTGAGGGCGGAGAGGGACATAATTTCCTATCCTACAGTAAATTGGCGATTCCGTCATGTTGGACTAATCCATCATCCTCGCCCCTTATGTCATCCCGGAATCCCGCCACGGCGGGATGTCCGGGATCTATACTTGAGCGATTGTCATCCCGGAAAATCGCGAAACGATGATCGAACGCACCCCATCGTCTGTCATCCCGGAATCCCGCCGCAGCGGGATGTCCGGGATCCATACTTTGAAGAGTAGAATCAAAAATCGTCGGGTAGATCCGCCCATTTTGGATTGTTCTCTTCAATAAGCCGAAGCTTCCACTCCCGCCGCCAGCGTTTCAGTCGCTTTTCCCGCTGGATTGCCGAATACGGATCATCGTATATTTCATAATGCATGAGCATATGAATGCCGTATTGTTCGGTAAAACTGCCGGGCAGATCGTTTCGATGTGCGTCCAGGCGCCTCGCAAGATCGCTTGTAATCCCAACATAGAACGTGCCGTATGGCTTGTTCACAAGAAGGTAGACAAAATACTGTTTTCCCATTTCGTCATGATACACGGCGGAGATAAGGAAAAATAAAGTTTTAAAGTATGGATCCCGGACTCCGCCAAAGGCGGATCCGGGATGACAAGGGTGCTAAAACACAAAAACCCCCGCTTCGGCGGGGTTGTTGTGTGGACCCGGCGGGATTTACACCCGCTTTTCTCATTTGTCAAAGATGAGGTTTTATTCGCATAAACTACGGGCCCGGATCCACGATCGCATTATACTCGCGGGAGATAAAATAAATATAAAATCAACGGAGCCCCGAAGGGCTCCTTCGACGACAAATGAGAAGCTCGCAGCTTACGAACCTCATCTTTGATTCTAGTTTAGCAAATGATTCCAATTTGTCAAGGCCCGAAATCAAAAACCCCCTTGCGGGGGTTTTTGATTTCATGATCCGAAAGTCTCAAGCAATCGGATCAATCAGACTAGGTACCCTGAGCGAACGTGACCGAGCCAAGCTGGATCGGGGTAGCGGTGGTGGGGAGGCCCAAGCCGGAAGCGGCCGAGGTG
>DATLTV010000054.1:0-3215 GCA_035533375.1 Minisyncoccota bacterium | reverse complement strand
AACGAAATTGCCTTCAAGATCGATGAAGTGCTAAATAAGTTCGATTTCTCAATCGTAGGTGGTGCCGGACTCGCGTACAATTTGCCGAGCGGTACGCAAATTTCTATTGACGGCGAATATGCCTTTGGCCTCTCGGATATTCTAAGTTCAGACGATTACTATGGAGAACGCCAGGGTTATTTTAACGTCGGGTATTGGCCATTGAACCCCGTCGGTGCAATCAAGACCCGCGATGTTCGGATTGCGGCTGGAGTCCTGTTCCCGATTAATTAGGCGGGATCACGATTTAATCTACCCTGCCGCCGCTTTCGTCGCGGCCTCGGTCTTCGTTCCGGAGTGTCCGCGGAATTGGCGCGTCGGCGCGAATTCGCCAAGCTTATGACCCACCATATTCTCCGTTACATAGACCGGAATAAATTTATTCCCATTGTGGACCGTGAACGTGTGCCCGACAAAATCGGGCGAGATCGTGCTGGAGCGCGACCACGTTTTGATCACTTTTTTCTGACGCGACGAGTTTAGCGTCTCCACTTTTTGGAGCAGCTTCTCGTCGATAAACGGTCCTTTTTTTAACGAACGTGACATACTTTTTTATTTCGAGCGGCGCTTAACGATGTACTTACTCGATGCGTTCTTACGCTTGCGTGTCTTGAAACCCTTGGAAAGCTGGCCCCAGGGCGATTTCGGATGCCGGCGTCCGCCGCCCGATTTCGACTTACCTTCGCCGCCGCCCATCGGGTGATCGACCGGGTTCATCGCCATGCCGCGCGTCTGCGGACGAATGCCGAGCCAGCGCGAACGCCCTGCTTTGCCCCAGCTAATGTTGAAATAATCGGAGTTGCCGACTTGCCCGATGGTCGCGAAGCATTCGAGACGGATTTTGCGCGTCTCGCCCGAAGGCATTTTCAGCGTTGCGAATTCGCCCTCTTTCGCCATCACCTGACAGGCATTGCCTGCCGAGCGCGCGATCTGTCCGCCACGACCGGCGACAAGCTCCACATTATGCACGAACGTGCCGAGCGGCATATTCTTGAGCGGCAGCGTATTGCCAACGTTGATTTCCGAATCCGCGCCCGAAGTAATTGTCGCGCCGACCGCAAGGTCGCCAGGAGCGAGAATGTAACGCTTCTCTCCATCGGCATACGTCACGAGCGCGATGCGGCAATTGCGGTTCGGATCGTATTCGATCGAAGAAATTTTGCCGGCGATGCCGATTTTATCGCGCTTGAAGTCGATCACGCGGTACATCCGTTTGTGCCCGCCGCCGCGATGGCGTGACGTGATGCGGCCCGTGTTGCCGCGCCCGCCCGATTTCTTGAGCGGTTCGAGCAACGATTTTTCCGGCGTGGTCTTCGTGATCTCGTCGAACGTCGAGATCGAGTAATACCGGGTCGCTGGCGTTCTCGGTTTTAAATTTCTAATTGCCATTTAGAGCGCTCCTTTTTCCTTCGTTTCCATTGGCGCGAATACGTCGATCGTGTTGCCGGGCATGAGATGAACGATCGCCTTCTTGAAGCCCTGCTTCACGCCATGCCGCGCGCCCTTGCGCGTGAACTGCGTTTTGTGCTTCTCCTTTTGCCAGGATACACGGACGCTTTTGATCACCACGCCAAAGCGCCGGCGCACTGCGTCCGCGATCTCGATCTTATTCGTATCCGGCAGGACCTCGAAGTGATAGATCCCCTTCTCGGCCTGCAACGTTGCCTTCTCCGTGAGGAGCGGGCGTTTTAATACTTCTCGTGCCATGGTCTTTGAGTTCTCCCCCGCCTTTTCAAGGCGGGGGGCGGGGGGTGGTTTATTAGAAATCCCGAAAGACCACCCCCTGCCCCCTCCTTGAAAAGGAGGGGGTTAATTTTTATTATGCCGGTATTGAAATGTGTTCTACTTCCGGCTTTTCCTGCGCCGCGCCGGCAAAGCTCTTTTCGATCGCCGCGACGGCCGACTCTTCAGCAATGACCGCGCGCGATTTCCAAATCGCGTACATCGACGCTTTATCCGCCGACGAAATCGTAAGCGTCGGAATGTTCCTTCCGCTGCGATAGATCGTATCGTTGTCTCCAGCCGTAAGCAAGATCGCCTGCTTTTTGCCTAAATTCAGTGCGTTCAAAACTTCCTGAACCTGCTTCGTGTGCGGCATATCCAAATTAAAATCTTCCACCACGACGAACGCATTCTTCGCGACCTTCTCCGAGAGCGCGCTCTTTCGCGCAAGTTGCTTCACTTTGCGCGGAAGGCTCTTCGTGTACTTATGCGGCAGCGGACCGTGCATCGTTGCTCCGCCCGGATGAAGTCCGCTTTTGATCGAACCCTGACGCGCGCGGCCCGTGCCTTTTTGGCGAAACATCTTTTTCGTCGAGCCGGAAACCGCGCTTTTCGGCAGCGTGCTGTGCGTGCCCTGCCGCTGGTTCGCGAGATGCGCGTCGATCATCAGCCACATCGCGTGCTCATGCGGCTCGATCGCGAAAATATCATCTGCAAGGGTGATATTTCGCCCGGTCCCCACACCGCTTTTGCTTAAAACTTCTACTTCCATAGCTACGCTTTCACAATTTCGACTACCTGATTTTTCGCTCCTGCGAAGGAGCCGCTAACCAAAACGAGGTTTTGTTCTGGCAATACTTTCACGATTCGCAAGTTGCGCGTCGTGATCCGCGTGCCGCCCATGCGGCCGCCCATGCGCTGGCCTTTGAATACGCGCGAAGGATAGCTCGACGAGCCGATCGAACCCGGCGCACGCTGGCGATCGGATTGACCGTGCGTCGTCTGTCCGACACCACCAAAATGATGACGCTTCACGACACCCTGGAATCCTCGGCCCTTCGAAGTCGAAGAAACGTGGACGGTATCGCCCTCGTGAAATAAATCCGAAGCCGTGATCGCCGCGCCCGGAGTGAGCGTTGCCATCTGCGCTTCGTCAAATGTGCGAAATTCATGCAAATACCGCTTCGCAGAAACGCCGCTTTTTGCAAAGTGGCCTTTCTCCGGCATCGTCAACTTTCGCTCTGCGATTTCCTCGAAGCCAAGCTGCACGGCATCGTAGCCGTCCGCCGCCTTCGTCTTCACCTGCGTTACGTAGCAGGGTCCGGCCTGAATGACGGTAACGGGCACGTACTGCCCCTCGGCGTCAAAGATGCCGGTCATGCCAACTTTTTTTCCTAATAGTGCGCTCATTTTTCTCTGGTTGTGTGGCGCGAAGTGGTACTTCGCACTACCGA
>DATLTV010000053.1:0-4944 GCA_035533375.1 Minisyncoccota bacterium | reverse complement strand
CGGGCTTCGACTTGAAAGGCAAAAAAGCGGCGGTGGTCGGCCGCGGATTTCTCGTCGGCAAACCGGTCGCGGTTTGGCTCATGAACCAGCGCGCGTGCGATGTGCTTGTCTTGGGCCGCAGTTCGGATCTTTCCCGCGATTTGAAAGATGCCGATCTTGTGATCTGCGCTGCGGGCAAGGCCGGGCTCGTGAAACCGGAAATGCTGAAACAAGGCGCGGGCGTGATCGATTTCGGCTACGACGGCGGAAAGGGGGATTTTGATGCGGATTCGCTAAAAGCTAACAGCTCGAAGCTAAAAGCTGATTTCTGGTATACGCCGACCCCCGGCGGCACGGGGCCGATCCTCGTCGCAAAGCTTTTCGAGAATTTCTACAAATTAAATACAGGATAAAAAAAACAGGCGCTCGTTCCGAGGCCTGTATTTTTTTATGCGGTTTTTTTCTACGCCGCGGCTTCTTCGTAGGACATCTGCGCAACACTTCTCGATTCAGTCCATGCGCCGTGTTTCGTCATGAATAGATGAAGGCGGAATGTTCCTCCGATCCCGGTATCGGCGTATCTTGCCGCGGTTGTTTCCACTCCGTAGATGCCGTTCTCCGCCGTCACGATCACGATATGGGCGATCCGGTCGGGCGGAAGGCACCGCATTTCCTTTGTTTTTTCGATCACCACCGCGTCACACCATTTTTCCTGCACCGATCGTATGGAAACCATAATTCCTCCGTTCAATGCGCCGAAGCGCAATCGCTGGCTGTAGGATATGCCGCAGGTGTTTTTTTGTCAATAAAAAAAGGAGCAGACCATGGGTCTGCTCGAGGTGTTGGGAGCCTTTCGGCTGAAGAATGCTTGAGAACAATATGTTCTCGATAGTGTCGGGCTTAGCTCGACGAATGAATGCGATTGAATTGTTCAAGGTCTGAATTAATCATACCGCGGGCGCAAGAAGCGTCAAGGGCGGTTATCCACAGGTGCCAAACCACGCCGGCGGCAACGGTGTTTTGCCTTCCCGGAATAACGAGAGCCGAATCCCCGCAGTGTTTCTAGGCCGTACGATATCCTTTTTGCGGCATATGCGTGCAGGCTCTAACCCGAGGCGGTCACGTTTTGTTGCGGTTGTCGCGCTTATCCTTCATTGCCTTTACGCTCGCCTTCACCAGTTTTTTAACCAATATAATCGGTATCGGTTTAGCCATCGGAAAGTTAACAATGGCTTTCGTTGTAGCATAACCTGCGAGTTCCTTCCGGTGTTCTTGTATTGCTGGAGGGCGTACATGCAGGCGTATATGCGGTTTCTTGAAGCTGAACCAAGCAAACATGCCGTCATAATCAAATCCTCGATAGGAATATCCGGGCCATTGGAAATAATCGGTGCGTTCGGTGGCACCGGGCGCTGCCGCCCGTATGGCCGCCCTGATCTTCCCCAAATCGCCCCGCGCCTCTTTGGGACATCCTGCTATGTATTCATCTACTCCGCTACTTTTGCGTTTTGTCATGGTAGTGTTCTTCGCTTGTTGTGTTTTTTTATCGTAATCGACTGTTGGTTGCAGGGTTTGAATCTTTACGGCGAAGTTCGAACCTTTTGCGTTTCGCAGAAAACTTACGATTTATAAGACGAAAATGGTTTCCAGAGTCGACCTAAATGACATCTGTTCACTTGTGTGCGCGCTGAGGGATTCGAACCCCCGACCCTCCGCGTGTAAAGCGGATGCTCTAACCGCTGAGCTAAGCGCGCGATATTCGGAAAACGGCGTTCGGCGCCGGTTTTTGAAAGATCAGGAAACGGCGTCAGATTCTCCCTTTTCCTCTTTCGACCTTCTCCGTTCTTTCACGTCAACGCGATGGTTCGTCCAGCCGCCGCATCGCACGGGCCGACACGCGCCGTTCCACAGACGGTCCGGATATTCTTCCATGCCGTAATCCGCAAGCCAGATGCCAAAGGGTTCGTCCAAGTCGGTGTTCGCGACCATAATCCAGCGTCCTTCGCCTTTTTCTTCCTGGATCCTGCCGACAATTTGGAGATCCTCCGTGTTACCGTCGGATGACTCGACGACGAGCCGGTTGCCCGGTTTTATGAAGGCCTCTCCGGGGATGGGCCAGGTGCATCGGGGTGTTTTGTAATTTTCAGGGACCGAAAGATGTGCCGGTTTTTCTTCGCTGTGCATGGCCGATATCCGGCGTTCTGCTTCTTCGGCGCGCTTTCTGCCCTCTTCCTCGCGGCTCGCCTGATTTTCCTGGTTCAGAAATTCAGCGGCGTCCTTTCCCGCGAAGCGATCGAACCGCCGTCTGAATTCGATGAGCGCGGTTCCGCCCTGCGAACGGTAGAGCGAGGGGCTGAGACCACGTATTTTTTCCAGGAACATCTTCCGCACTTCGTCGTTCGCCTTCTTGGTTCCGCCCGTGCCGATGTGTAATGTCAGATCGCGGAGCACTTCGGGAAGGATCTTTTCGCTCGCCTCTTCCGCGACCATCCACCAGAAAAGCCGTTCTTCCTCGTGCGCCGACAATTCGATGCGTTCTTTCGTGAGTGCACCGTGCAGTATTGCCGCGAGCGGCCCGATATCGTGCTCGCTCGGGTCGCTCAGCGCTTCCGCAATCGCGTCGCGGAATTCCTCGCGAACGATGCGCAACGCCGGCGCTTTCGCGGTTATTTCCGGCGCCGGCGCCTCTGCCTGTTCCGCGTCCGGTTCCGATCCCAAAATTTTTTCGTGTGGCATGAGTGTGTTAGCTTAAACCTTATATCTCAAAAATAAAAACTTAGAACAATCGCTTATCAGTTTTGAGATTTAAGATATCAGATTTGAGATAGTTTTGTCGGGCTGCTGGGAATTTCACTGCTCGCTCGCTTTTGCTCGCTGCGCCTTGAGCACCCTCGGTGCTCAAGACTCTCCGACGCGGGAGGAACTCATTTCCTCCCGACCCCTCCTTTTCGTTCAATTCCCATCATCCTGTCGGGCTGCTGGGAATTGAACCCAGTCTACGTGCTCCCAAAGCACGCGTACTACCGGTATACGACAGCCCGCCTCCGCTCCTGCGGAGCTACGGCGGGCAAGCCCGCTCATACCCGCATAAGCGAGTTCGCCCCTTCAAATTATCCCATTTTTCCATTAAAATCAATGCGAAGCCGCCCCCGTAGCTCAATGGATAGAGCAGCGCTCTTCTAAGGCGTTGATGTGGGTCCGATTCCTACCGGGGGCACGGATTCCGTTTTCCGTGTTTTGCGGAAATGACGGCGGCGCTTGCTTTTTTCCCATGCGAGGCTTTAATGGAGGTAGGTGCTTTTTGGCATAGTACGCAATAAGAAAGGAGGCGGCCGTGGAAGAGCAATGGGAAGAGGTACTGCGCGTTCTTCGGGGAAACCCGGGTTTGCTCCGGGAAAAGTTCGGAAAGCTCGGCATCGTAAGTTCCGGCGGCGGCTTCCGCGGGCGCATCGTCCTCGGCTGGCTTGAGCCGCTCCTCGAATTGCTCGCGGAGTGCGATATAATGATCGATTATCTGGCGGCGGTGTCGGTTTCGGCGCCCATGCTTGCGCGCCTTTCCGAAGCCGCGGTGCCGGGCGATTACCGGCGGCTCTTCGGCCATATGTCCAACATGTGGAACGGCATCGAAAAGGCCGGACCGTCTTACGTTTTTTCATTCTCGCTCAAAAGCCTCGTGAATTTTCTGAACGGGAAACCGCTCCTCGACGACAACGCGACGCTCCGTAAGCTTGTGGAGCATTTCGACGCTTGCAAATCCGTCGCGTCGAAGACCCGCTTCGATGTTTTCGCGGTGAACGATGTGACGAAATTGCACGTCGCAATATCGAACAGGGACCGGCGCGTCATCGAGCGTCCATCGCTCCTTGCGGATGCGGTGGTGGGCTCGATGAGTCTCGTGCCGATTTTCCAGCGGACGACGGTTGATTCCGAAGCCCATACCGACGGAGGATTTGTATCGCTCGAAGGAGCGGTCGCCGCCGGGTGCGATACGATCTTCGTTTTCTTTCCGTATCCTCGGCACTATCGGAAGCCGCCGCAGAGCGACGGGTTTATCAGCCGGCATCTGGGGACGCTCGAAGAAGCAGCGAGCGCTTCAGCCACATTTCTGCGCGATCGCGATCGGGCCGAGATGAAGTATTGGAAAATGATCCTCGGGCTGCGGGCAGAAGTCGCGGCGCTCAAAGCGGAGCTCCGCGATGCCGTGGGAGATGGGGAGAAAAAGAACTGGCTGGAACGAATCATCGGCCGCTTCCCGGTCTTGCGCAAGATCCTTCCCGAAGACGGTTCGGCGGACGTCGCAATACCGACGATCGTCGAGCTCTATGCCGACGATCTGCCGGAAACACTGCAACTCAAGGACTTCAAGCGCGGTGACTTTATGCTCGCGCACGGGCCGGCGGTGCGGCAAATGAAAAAAGCGATCGCGAAGATCGTTCTTGGGTGATTCCCCTTTGCGGATGCAAGGGGGAATTTTTCTGTTTGAATTATGGGCGGAAATACGATAAGATTGAGTGGTAAAAAGTTTGCCGGATTAGCTCATCGGTAGAGCGCTGCCCTGAAGAGGCAGGCGTGCCCAGTTCGACTCTGGGATCCGGCACGGACTTCGGTTTCGCGTTTTGCAGGGACAGTGTCGCCCGTGCTTGGACGCGCCTCACGCTTGCCGCTTTTCCTCCGGGGGCAAATCCGCCTCTGGCTTGGACGCGCCAAAGCGATGATCTTTTTCCGTAAAAAGACAAAAAATGTCGTCTTCGTGACCTGTACGCGCCCATGCCCGCGACGGTGAACCGGCTTGGAGACGATAATCCTTGCTTAATCCGCTAAACCGTGTTATACTCCCGTTAGTTGTACTTTCCATAACAAGGAGGTGCGGTATGAAGCGGGCATTGGCAGTCCTGTCATTGATAATCCTTTCCCTCGGCGGAGGTTACGCGATCTATCGGACCGCCGGCAACGCGAACCGCAGGG
>DATLTV010000052.1:0-3851 GCA_035533375.1 Minisyncoccota bacterium | reverse complement strand
TACCGGCTAATTCGCACGAATTAGCCGGTAATAAGATCCCTCGCCCGCTTTGCGGAATGCGCGGGAAACAAAAAAATTCCCGATGGCCATCGGGAATTTTTTTGTTATTTCTTCCGTCTCCTCAGGAACGTGGGAATGTCCCACATATCGGCTTCTTTTTTTGCGGATTCCGCCGCGGTCGGGCGCTCGGACATGCTTTGTTCACGCTTCGGCGCGGACAAAATATCTTTCTCGAATATGCTTTCCCGCTCGGATTTCCCGAATTGCTGTTGCGGCTTTTTCATGGCCGCCGGATCAAAGACCGATTTTGCCGGTTTCTCCTCGCCGCCGTAGCCGGGCTCAAGTATCGCCGCGCCACCGAAATTGCTCTGCCGTTTCTCGCTCCCATGACCGTTCCCGAAAAGCGATCCGGGCTGGCTATTGTTGAAGCCGGTCGCGATAAGCGTCACCTTCACCTGATTGGGCTTGAGATCCTTGTCATGATAAGCGCCGAAAATAATGCGGGCACCGGGGTCAGCTACCTGTGCAACGATCTTCGCCGCGTCGTTAATCTCGTTCATTCTGAGGTCGCGCCCGCCGGAAATGCCGAGCAGTACCGCTTTCGCTCCTTCCATGCCCATCTCGAGCAAAGGTGAGTTCATCGCCGCCTGTACGGCGTTCACCGCGCGCTCGGGCCCGGTGCCCAGGCCGACGCCGATGATCGCGTGGCCGGCGTCCTGCACGATCGCCTTCACATCCGCGAAGTCCACATTGATGATGCCGGGGAGCATGATGAGCTCGACGATGCCGTTCAGGGAATTACGAAGTACCTCGTCGATCGCTTCGAACGCCTTCATGACCGGCGTATCCTTACTGATCACGGTGAAGATCCGGTCGTTCGGTACTACGACCATCGCGTCCACTTTTTCCTTGAGCCGCACGACGGCTTCGCGCGCCACGCGATCGCGCTGCGTTCCCTCGAAAGCGAAGGGTTTTGTAACGACCGCAATCGTAAGCGCCCCCGCCTGCTTTGCGGCCTCCGCGACAACGGGCCCCGCTCCGGAGCCAGTGCCGCCGCCGAGCCCCGCCGCGATAAAAACGATGTCCGCGCCCTTCAGGGCTTCCGCAATCTCCGAGCGGTTCTCCTCCGCCGCCTGTCGGCCAAGATCGGGATTCATACCGGTGCCGAGGCCGCGCGTGAGATTCTTGCCGATATAAATCTTTCTGCGCACGTTCGCGTGGTCGAGGTCCTGATGGTCGGTATTGATCGCAATAAACTCGACGCCGCGCGCGAAGTTCCTGCTCATGCGCGCGATGGCGTTCGAGCCGCCGCCGCCCACGCCTACCACTTTCACGCTCGTGATGGGCACGTATTCCGCGTGCGCTTTTTTATGTGTTGATTTTTTTGACATGATGATTAGAATTTTCGATTTTCAATGGCCGACCGTATTTGAAAATTGAAACTTGTAAATTGAAAATTATTTTTATGGCATAAAATACTGCAAAATCTTTTTTGGATTAAAAGCGCCCTTGAAGGTACTCGCCGTGTTCCAGCCTTCGCCGTCGATACCCCAAAGGACAAGCCCCAGGGCCGTCACGAACTCGGGATCTTCGAGGAATTCCGATGCGTTCGCCCCCTCGAGATCCCACTCCCCTCCCTGCGCAACCCCGATCTGGCTTGAAAGTTTGAGTTCGCGCTTCGCGAGCTCGGTAAGGCCGGGCATCTTCGCCCCGCCGCCCACAATCACGACGCCGCCGGGGAGCTTCCCGTGCCGGCCGATCATCCTCAGTTCATTATTCACGAGATCGAAAATTTCTTCAAGTCGCGCCTCGATAATCTCGGAAACGAAGTGCCGCTGCACGGGACCCTTCGCCTCGGGGAAAAACTTTCTGATATCAACGGCGTCCTTCTGACCGACGTCGTCGGAAAAGGCGTAGCCGTAGTTGAGTTTCAGACTTTCGGCTGCGGCGACCGGGATCTTCAGGCCCACACCCAGATCATTCGAAACATTCGCGGCTCCCACGGGAAATTTCGCGACGCCCACGAGCTTGTTCTCTTCGTATACCGACATGCCGGTCGTGCCGAAGCCGATGTCGACGAGCAGGACGCCCAAATCTTTCTGGCTCTTGCTCAAAGCCGCGCGGCTCGCGACGAGCGGGCTCCAGACGAGCCCTCCGACTTCCCCGCCCGCGAGCTCCACCGCGCGCATAAGATGCTTCACGTGCGGCGAGAAAGCGTCGATGATGAGGCTCTGCACTTCAAGCCGGCTTCCCGAAAGGCCGAGCGGTTCCGCGATGTCGCCCACGCCGTCCACGATAAATTCTTTCGTGACCGTGTGGATGATTGTGCGGTTGGGGCCCAAATTCACCGCTTGCGAAGCTTTGACGACGCGCTCGATATCGTCCTGGTAGATCTCCGTGTCCGCGCGGGAGACCGCGACGATGCCGCGCGACGCCTGCACCTTTGCCTGCGGCGTGCCGATGTTCACGTACACGTTCTTCGCCGCGGACTTCGATATTTTTTTGACCTCGGCGAGAACGCGGCTTATGGCGTGCGAAGTTTCCGCAATGTCCGTAATCGCGCCTTTCCGCATACCGGCGGAAGGTTCCCTGAACGCGCGGCGTATGACGGGGCGGCCGTTCCGCTCTTCGGCGACGATCGCTTTGATGGACGAGGTACCGACATCGAGGCCGGTGATGAATTTAGAGGACATAAAAAAAATAGCTCGTTAGCTCGTTAGCTCGTTAGCTCGTTAGTAAATCTATTACCAAAGAGCTAAACGTTCGAAATTCATTGCATGATTTCGAACGCTAACGAGCTATCGAGCTGATTTCATAAGTTCCTTCTCTTTCTTCTCCATCCTCAGAATATCACCTCTTTTTTCGTGTGTATAGCCCAAAAGGTGCAGAATGCCGTGGATAAGGAGGTAGCGGAGCCGTTCGGGCGCCAGCTCGCGGTTCAGGTAGATTTCGCCGAGGAGTGATGGCCCTTTTTCTGGATGAGGGAAGCCGGCCGGCTCCGGAAACGACAACACATCTGGCTTTTTGCCCGGTTTTTTGAGGCCAAAACGGTCTTTCAGGCGATCGAGTTCGCGGGCGGACAAAAGAACGACGTCGACGGAGGTGCGTGGTTTTTTAAGCTTTTTCAGAATGCGTCTTACGGCCAAGTCGAGTTCTTTTTCCAAAGTCGGCATAAAATACTGCTGTCTCACGGGCGGTGGCCGAGGTCCATGCCTTCGGAAACGTACCGGGAGCGTGGATCCTCGCCTTCGCGAGGACGACATAATGAGTAGCTAACGGGCTGAGGAGTTTACGAGCTTACGAGCTTTTTCTTTATTATCTCCCCTACCAACTTCCCGTCCGCTTTGCCTTTGAGCTCTTTCATCGACTCTTTCATGAGTGAGTTGAAATCGTTCACACCGGCCGCGGCGAGCTTGTCGATGACGGCTTTGATCTCCGCCTCGCCCATCTGTTGTGGCAAAAATTCCCGGATGATCGCGAGTTCGGCTTCTTCTTTCTTCACGAGATCGTCGCGATTCCCTTTCTTGAAAAGCTCGATTGATTCGCGGCGCTTTTTCGCTTCTTTCTGGAAAACGGCAATTACTTCCTCGTCCGTGAGCGGCGTAGCCACCGCGCCGGACATCGCCTTCTGTTTGTTGTTGACCTCGGCGATGAGCATGCGCAAAACGCCCAGGCGTTCGGCATTGCCGGATTTCATGGAAGCCTTGAGGTCGTCCTTGAGTTTTTCGGAAAGAGACATTTTAGCTCGTAAGCTCTAAGCTCGTAAGCTCTAGGCTCGTAGGCTCTAAGCTCGTAAGCTCTAGGCTCGTAAGTCAATCATTTCGTTGAATGACTTACGAGCTTAGCAGACG
>DATLTV010000051.1:0-2518 GCA_035533375.1 Minisyncoccota bacterium | reverse complement strand
GAGCTCACGACGGCCATCACCTCCGGCGAGAATTCACCGCGCACGACGGCCGGCAGTCGCTTCAGGTCGCCGCAAAACACTTCCATCATTTTGGTCGAGCGCAAAGCGGCGGCGGGATGATACACAGGAAACACAAGCCGGTCGCCCACCTCGAACACCCTGCCGTGGTCGCGCGTGATCTTCGCCTCCGGCAAAAAATAATTCATCGCAAAGCGGCCGAGCGTCACGATCACTTTCGGACCAATAATTTTGATCTGTCGCGTGAGATACGGTTTGTACGCTTCGATCTCTTCCGGCAACGGATCGCGGTTCTCCGGCGGGCGGCGCTTGACGATATTCGTGATATAGACGTCCGCACGCTTCCATCCCATACCTTCGATCTGCCGGTCCAAAAGTTGTCCGCCGCGGCCGACGAACGGGCGCTGTAAGCGGTCTTCGTTCGCGCCCGGCGCTTCGCCTATAAACATCACGCGGCACTCCACGTCGCCTTCGCCGAAAACCAAGTTCGCCTCCATGAGCGGGAGCGCATGGTTCGCCGCCATCTCCGCTTCCAGCCGCGTGAGCTCCGCCAGTTTATCCATATAAGCATTATAACGCACGGCAAAAGTGGCCGCCGTGGTATACTAAAATCAGAAAATCCTTACCAAGGAGGAACCATGCAGGAAGATGTTTCGGCGGTAACCGTCGGCGATGAACTGTTGGTTCGATCCATGAGCGGGGCGTACTTCGGCAGGCTCTTTGAGTGGGATAACGGGCAGATCGTGCTCGAACTTCCAGGGTTGCCCATACGCCGGATCATGCTGCCCCTCGTCAGCGTTCTGAGCGTCAGCCTGCTTGCGGAGACCCACAACGGATTTCTCATGTAGAGCCAGCCGCCGGCAGCAGAACGGGATCGCGGCGGGAACAACAACGCGGGAGGCCACAGAGCGGCCTCCCGTTTATTTGCCCGGCGCGCTACATCTGCGCTTCCGGCGCTTCTGATTCGATCTGATCCGCAATGCGCTCCGCAACGGCGTCCGCCGAATCCACCTGCATGCCCGGCCGTCCGGCGGCCGAAGAATATTTTTCGCCCAGCGAATTCTTGCCGAAACCGGTCGCCGTCATCTTGGGATGGAATACGCTCACAATAATGCGGTCGTGTTTTAATTCTTCGCGCGCCGTGAGCGAGAGCGCGTTCAACGCGTACTTCGTCGACGCATATGCCGCGAGGCCCGGAAAATAATTTTTGGAAACAAGCGAGCCGATGTTCAGGATCATGCCGCCGCCCTGCCGGCGCATGACGGGGATCACCGCCTGCATCGCGCGAAGCACGGCGAACACATTCAGCTCCATAATGTCGCGGTAGGCTTCGAGGTCGACGGATTCGACCGGCGCGCGCAGGCCCTGCCCGGCGTTATTCACGAGCACGTCGATACGGCCGAACTTTTTAAGGGCGAGGTCGACAAGGTTCCTGACGTCCTCCGGTATGCGCATGTCGGTTGCGACCGCAAGCGAGTTCGGGATCTCCTCTGCGAGCTCCGCGAGTTTTTCCCCCGACCGCGCCGCGAGCACCACGCTCGCCCCACGCTTCGCGAGCACCCGCGCCGCCGCAAGCCCGATCCCCGCCGAAGCCCCCGTCACAATGATCGCCGAATCTTTTATTTTCATACCACGGATTATACCACGGCGGCGAGTTGATTAACTCTTCGCGTGATGCCCCACGCCGTAACGCGCCTCGAACCACTAAGAAGTTCCCGGAGAAGATCGCCAAGGTAGTTGAGAAAACCGATAACTTCAATTATAATCAACGGACTTAAGCGACATGGAAAAATCATACGAACACCTGAAAAGTCTGAAAGAAAAAAATGGCGCGGCGGAATTCGAGGCGGAAATTCCCGAAGCGGCGCTCGAGGCGCACATGCGGACGGAGCTCGCGCGCACCGGCCGCGACCTGTCCGTGCCGGGATTCCGCAAAGGCAAAGTGCCGGAACACATGCTCCGCGAATACGTGGACGAGCGGGAACTTCTCGAGGCCGCCGCGGACAAAGCTTTAAATGATGCGGTGCGCGAGATCATAAAAGATGAAGCGCTTTCCATTCTTGGCCGGCCGGAACTCACGATCACCGAGGTTGCGCCGAAAAAACCGGTGCGGTTCAAGATGCGCGTTGCGCTTTTCCCCGCGATCGCGCTCCCCGATTACAAAACGATTAGCGCGACAATTGTCGGGCGGCGGACCGCCGCGGCGGCCACGGATACAAATATGGACGCAAAGGCGAAGGCCAATACGGGCGCGGATGAAAAAGAATTACTGGCGGCGAAAGAGGCCGAACGCGAGGAGATAATGAATGAGATCGTGAAACGCGCAAAAGTGCGTGTGCCGGAATTATTGATCGATCAAGAATGGCGGGCGTTCGTCGAGGCGCGCGACGCCGACCTTGCGCGCGCAGGCCTCCCGCTCGAAGAATATCTAAAGCAAATAAAAAAAGACGAAAAGTCGCTCGAAAAAGATGAGCGCGCGCTCATCGAAAAGCAGATCGTA
>DATLTV010000050.1:0-8713 GCA_035533375.1 Minisyncoccota bacterium | reverse complement strand
CGTTCGTGATTTCCTTCGCCTGCCAGCCCGTGCTCGACTGCTCCGCCAAATAAATTTCCCAATTGCTATCCCACCCCTGCCATGCGACGCGAGCGCCGTCGATCGTCGGATTGATATTATTCGCCGCTCCGCCCGCGAGCTCCTGCGTTGCGCCGGTCGCGAGATTGTCCACGAATATCTGCCAACGATCATTCACGAGCCCCTGCCACGCGATAAGCGTTTTATCTTTATTCCACACCGGCAGAATATTGTCATACGAACTGTGCGTGATCTGCATGACCCTGCCGCCATCCTGCGTGAATATCTGCGCATTGCCGCTCGCATCTTTCGCCGAATACACATTCGTATACGGTGCGGGCGCGGCATACGTTCCCGAAGCGCTCCCGGAATTCACGCAAAAGTAACTTCCGTCGTCGAAGGTGAGGCATCCGGTTTGCAACCGCTGTTTGATCTGCGACGTAAGTTCGCCGCGCATCGCATCCATATCCGCCTGCTCGGTCGCGTTCAGCTTGTCCTGCGCCTGCGCCACCGCCGTCTGAAGCTCGGAAGCATATGCCGCGCTCATTTCTTTCTCTAGTTCCGCCCGCACCTGCGCGCGGATTTCGTCGGCGCTCATCGCGGTATCGGCCGTAGCGGTGGACGTCGTTTCCGCCGTCGTCGTGGTTGCCGCCGCAATCGCTTGTATCGTCGTATCCGCCGTCGTTGTTGTTGACGTTAATGTCGACGATACCGCTTGCGACGGATTTTTCGCAATAACAATCGTGGTTGCGACAATATTGTCTGCCGTTGTTGTAGCAGATTGGTCGGTCGATGAAACATTCCCGGACTGCGAAACGGAAATATCTGTCGCGCCGCTCGCAGTAGAACCGGAAGCGTCCAGTAAATCAATCGTCGAGCTCGCGATCGACGATTGATCACCTCCCCCAATCGACGCATCCGTTGTCGTGGACGCGGATTCCTCCGATGAAGTTGCGGCAGTGCCCGAGAAAACCGGGAGTGTGGAACTGTCGGATGAGTCCGCTGGAGTGGCAGCATTATCGGTCAAGGTTGCATCCGAAGAAGAAACGTCCGCCGGAATTTCTGCCGTCGTGGAAGCTTGGGTATCGAACACAAGTGAAGAAGATGCGCTCGTGACACTATCGCCGCTCGGCGTCACTACTCCGTCCGTTGACGAGGCCGAAGCATCCGTGCTCGACGCCGGAAATATAGTGTAGGTCGCCCCAAGGAACGGTGTTGAAATGTCGCCGGAGGTTGGAGTTGAATCGGTAGCAACAATCTCGGCAGGCGTAACGCTCGCCGAGGAGCTCGCGGACGGAGTGCCGGCCCGATCGGAAACCGTGCCCGCAGAAGCCGCGTCCGCTACAGAGGAAGATGCCGACGAAGTCGCATCATCCGCAAAAGCCGACGCAGTCGTATAGGTTAAAACGGCGGCAACCAAAAAGAGGGCGGCAATATTCGGCAACATACGCTTTTTCTTCCGGATCGGCCGTTGGCTGGCGGCTTTTTGACGGGGAAAAGAAACATCGCAGATAAACGGTTCATCCGGGGAATCATTGCTTCGCTTCGGCCGCGGCGGAGGTATGCGTAGTGCCATAGCTAATGAATAATGGTTGCGCCGACCGTGCCTCCCGGCGATTGGTCGGTATGTATTTTCGGAAGGCTAAATAAATTCGAGCCGAAGGCGTACAGCAAGAAAAGACAGAAGGCGATAAGAATAGCGATGACCGTATAAATGATCCGCTCCGCCGCGCGGATGATCTGATCTCCCGATGTGTGCGCGATCGTCCATCGCCGCATCCTCTCGCGAAAAGTGATTCCCAAAATACCCCTTGTACCTGCCGTCTTGTTGTTCTCGAGATACTCGCGGACAGCTCCCTCGGTCGTCATCCAGGCCACATTCAAATACACCTGCTTTCCGGCAAGCTTTCCCTTCCGTATAAGCTGTCCCAAATAATCCGGGCTGTATCCGGACAGCTTAGAGGCTTCCTTCAGGGTGATATATTGGGTATTATCCTTTAAATCGGTCATAGTGCGAAAAACCCTTATTTTTCAATAATCTCGGGGGGCGAGATTTGACTAAACTCGGGTATCGAGATGTTTAATTTCATTATACGCTTTCGAATAATGGCTGCTTGTGGATAAACAAACCACCGCGCTTTATAGCGGGGTAATTCGTCCTCGCGAAAGCGAGGGTCCGGGACCCGTCCGATCCGCCGACTAGCAAAGAATCCCTTGTGGGATTTCTCGGCCCTGCCTCGAAATGACGGGTTGTGTGGAGACTGGGATTTTATCAACAGGTTATGCACTTAACACAATGTTGCGTTTGTATATAATATAGATAACAACCTGGGTCAAAAGCCATGCTTCGAAAAAAACTCGTTCGATCAAGCACTCCTCGAAAAAAGAAGGTAGCGCTAAAACTGCCGCGTTTAGCTAGGATAAAACGAAAAATTGCGCCGCAGATTCCCGCAAAGAAATTCCGATCAATCCAAAAGCATGGAGATAACCCCATCATCGAGCCGCGTCCGGACCGTAAATGGGAATCGAAGGCCACTTTCAATCCCGGCGTCGTCTGTCTGGACGGTAAAGTGCATATTTTGTACCGCGCGATCGGGGATAATGATGTTTCCGTCCTGGGGTATGCGGTAAGTTCCGACGGTTTTACAATTGAGGATCGCGCCGACGAACCCGCTTATACGGCGGAGGTTGAACATAAAGGCGCCGAATTGCGGGAGATTCCCAGGGCAGTATACGCATCCGGAGGCGGCTGGAACGGAGGCTGCGAAGATCCGCGACTTACGCAGATCGGCGGTAAAGTACATCTTCTTTATACCGCGTTCGATGGCTGGGGTTCGATTCGCATTGCGCTGAGCTCCATTTCTATCCAGGATTTTTTGGCCAGAAAATGGAACTGGAAAAAACCCGTATTGATCTCCCCTTCCGGCGAGATACATAAAAACTGGGTGCTTTTCCCCGAAAAGATCGGCGGCAAATACGCGATTCTCCACAGTATCTCTCCCGACATTCTCATCGACTTCCTGGAAAACCTCGACGAACTCGACGGAAAAGCGAAGGTGGTAACAAGCAGATATGGGAGCGGTACGGAGCGGAAAGGAGCTTGGGACAACTGGATCCGCGGCGCAGGGCCACCGCCGATCAAAACCGACGAGGGTTGGCTCCTCCTTTATCACGCCATGGATAAGCGGGATCCTGGCCGCTATAAACTGGGCGCCATGATGCTCGACCCGAACGACCCGACGAAGGTCCTATACCGCTCACGGCATCCCATCCTCGAACCGGATGAATATTATGAAAACCATGGTTTTAAGGGAGGCGTAGTATATTCCTGCGGCGCAAGCGTCGTCGGCGGCAACCTTTTCGTATATTACGGCGGCGCGGACACCGTCGTGTGCGTCGCGAGCGCCGATCTGAAGTCGTTCCTCGGGGAATTAAAAGTGGGCGATACGCCGAGACTCCGCGTTAAGCCGATGGGATCGCATGTTTAAAAAGGCGGCATCCATCAGAAGGTCGGCGGCGAATCCCATCCTCATGCCGGATCCCTCTTTGCCGTGGGAAGCTCACGCGGCGTTCAACCCGTCCGTGGTGAAAAAGGACGGCATTTTTTACATGCTGTACCGCGCCATGTCCGCGCCGCAGAAAAAAGACGGCAAGGACGTGGGTATCTCCTCGATTGGCATCGCAACCGGCAAGGATGGCGTGCATTTCGAAGGCCACCGTCTTTTATTCGGCCCGACGGAACCGTGGGAACGCTTCGGCTGTGAGGATCCGAGGATCACCGAGTTCGAAGGGAAGTTTTTTATTTTCTATACCGCCGTTTCCGAATTTTCCGCCGAAGGCATCAAAGTAGCGGTCGCGATCACGAAGGATCTGAAGACGATCGACGAAAAGCATCTGGTCACTCCTTTCAACGCCAAGGCGATGGCGCTGTTTCCCGAACGCGTGAACGGTAAAATCGCCGCTCTCCTCACCGTGCACACCGACCTGCCGCCGGCGAAGATCTGTCTTGCACTATTCGACCGCGTCGAAAACCTCTGGTCCGAATCCTATTGGCGGAAATGGCACGACCACTTGGAAGACCACGTGATCGGCATCGAATACAACGAAAAAGACCACGTTGAAGTGGGTACGGCGCCCGTGAAAACAAAAAACGGTTGGCTCTTTTTTTACTCGTATATTTACAACTATTTTTCGCCGCCCGCCATTTTCGGCATCCAGGCAACGCTTCTCGACCTCACCGATCCGCAGAAGATCGTGGGCGAGGTGAAGCGCCCGTTTCTTGTTCCCGAGGAGGAATACGAGCTGTACGGGCGGGTGCCGAACATCGTTTTCCCTTCCGGGGCGCTCGTGCAAGGCGATAAAATTCACCTGTATTACGGCGCCACGGATACCACCTGCTGTCTCGCGATCATAAAACTCAAGGAGCTTCTGGAGCACCTCATCTTCACGGCGAAACGCCAGCTCGCCCGATCCGAAAAAAATCCCATTCTTCTTCCCGTTGCCGGGCACGCGTGGGAAGCCAGTGCGGTTTTCAACCCTGCCGCGATCTATGAGGAAAAGAAGGTGCACCTTCTTTATCGCGCCGTTTCCGCGGATAACACTTCGACGATCGGATATGCGTCATTGATCGATGGCGAAACCATTGCGGAGCGGCTCCCCGATCCGGTGTACGTGCCGCGCGAGGATTTTGAGCAGAAGAAAGTGGCGGGCGGAAATTCCGGCTGCGAGGATCCGCGGCTTACGCAAATCGGCGACACAATATATATGTGCTACACGGCATTCGACGGAAAAGACCCTCCCCGCGTGGCATTCACTTCGATCACACAGAACGATTTCGTGAATCACCGCTGGAACTGGGCGAAGCCGGTACTCATATCGCTCCCGGGCACGGACGACAAGGACGCGGCGCTCTTCCCGCGAAAGATCGGCGGGAAATATATTTTTTTGCATCGGTTGGGATCGGAAATCTGGATCGATTCGGTGAAAACGCTCGATTTCGACGGTGCGTCGAAATTCCTGAAAGGAACCGTCCTCATGCGCCCTCGCGAGACCACGTGGGACTCAAAAAGGATCGGCATCGCCTGCCCTCCGATAGAAACAAAATACGGGTGGCTGCTCCTCTACCACGGCATTTCGCGGCGGACGAACCACTACTCGGTCCGCGCGGCACTGCTTGATCTTAAAAACCCTTCGCGAATCCTCTACCGCACCCAGGACCCGCTGCTCGAACCGAAAACGGACTACGAAAAAGAAGGGGTCGTGCCGAACGTCGTCTTTCCCTGCGGCGCCGCGGTTATCAATGGCCGATTGTACGTGTATTACGGCGGCGCCGACAAAGTGGTGGGGACGGCATCCATCGATCTGAAATTCCTTCTCTCGGGCCTGGTGCACGAATCAAAATTCCACAGCGGCTGAACTATCTCAAATCTTATATCTCAAAACTGATATCTCAGAACTCAAATCCGACCGACTAAACTATCACAAAACTCGAATCTGGACGACCAAAGGTTTTGAGATTTGAGATTTCAGATTTGAGATAGTTTAAAGTCCTCCGGGAAAAAGTATTGCGACAGTTTGAAAATACTGTAGGTCATATACGGCGCGGCCAACACGTCGATCGAATAATGGACATGCGCGAGTAACACCGATATGCCGAAGATGACCGTGAGGGCGAGAAACACCCACCGCCACAAGCGCTCATCCCAAAAAATAAGCGCCATAAGGAAGGAAAGCCCGGTATGGCCCGAGAAAAAGAAACCCGCCTCGAGGCCGAGCCCCGCATAGATCCGATCGAAAAATCCGACCGTATCGGGATTGATCTGGCCGGGGTAAATGCCGAGATGCGTGACCGCGACGAATACCGCCCTCGTCGCGATAAAGATCGCGACCGTCTTGAGCGTAAAGATCAGATACTTCGGCTTCACGAGAAGCAGGATCATGCTTCCCGCGATCGCGGCGAGCGCGCCTTCCACGATAATGAGATTCAAGTTGACGACCGGAAGATTGTCGAGGAAAAGATCGTGAACAAAGTTGCTCGAAACGCGTTCGGAATAAGCGGAGGCGTAAAATTGGAAAACGACCGCAAGCCCGAAAAGCACGAGTGCGACAAAAAGCGAGCGCACTCGTTCCTTCGTGAAAAATGCTTTATATGCCGCCATACATTACTGCTGTTTGTGCCGCAGCGAAAGGTGGATGAATTTATCTATGCCGAGATATTCGCCCGCGCGCGTGAAGAAGAGGATCACAAGACAGAGCGCAATTGTAAGGTCGTCGTTCACGAGCTGCGACACGCTGAAATTCGCGACATTGATATTTGCCGAATAACTCGCGATGATAATGCCAATGCCGATCGCGGAAACGAGCCGCGTGGCGAACCCCACGATAAGGCAGGCGCCGATCGCCATAAAAAGCCATGGGAGCGCGGCCATGAACCAACCGCTCCCGGCGCCCGTAAGCCAATAATAAAGCGGCCCGATGGAGCGCGTGCGCAGCTCGCCCCCGAGCGGCTGGTTGAAAAGCGTCGTAAACCCGAGATAAAAAAAATTGAGTCCGAGGACGATGCGCAGGAGCGAGATAATAAGCCGCAGATGGTGGGGAAGCCGGTTCATGTCAGTTTGTTTTGAATGTACTATAATTATACAATGCAGGCGGAAAACGCGAAACAATACCGGCTCGGCTACCGCGCATTTTTTATTTTTTTACTGAAAAGGATGCGTGGCCCTGTTATTGTCCTCCTTATTGCCCTCGGCATTTGGTACGCGAAGCGTTGGATTCCCGCAGGATACGCGAGCTGGGGTGATTATGTTTTATATGGGATGCTTATACTCTCCGGCGCCATCCTGCTCGTCCTTTTTATACGGACGCTCATCGAATACCGTTTTTACCGGTACAGCTTCACCGAGGATGCGTTCGTGATGATATCGGGGTATGTGACCCACAACGAAACGGCGACGCTCTACCACCAGATCCAGAACGTGAATATCAAACGGACCATATCCGACCGGCTCGTGGGTGTGAGCGAGCTCGTGATTGTCATGGCCGGCATGAGCGGCAGCGAGTCGCACCGCGTATTCCTGCCGGCCCTCGAAAAAACTCGGGCGAAGATGGTACAGCAGGAGCTCATTACAAGGGCAAGAAAACACTTCAACACGCACGGAACAACGGCATAATACCCTCGTCTTCGCGGAAGTTGGGATTTAAAGTCGCCCTCGCGAAGGCGAGGGTCTATGCTTTTGGAAACAGTTAATAGGAAACGTAGATCCTCCGCCTTCGCGGAGGAAGACTTTATCCGGGCGGCAATTCTTTCTCGTCAAACAAGTGCGGCAGTGGATTCGATACGGGCGGATTCGGTTTTGATACCGACGGCGCGGACGGCACAAAAGGTGCCGGCGGCGGAACGGGCTTTGATGCCGGGGGTGGAGAAAACCCTACGCTTATTTTTGGTGGCAGTGGTGTCTGGGATGGCGGCACCGGTGGAACCGGCAGAATGGCCGGTTTCATAAAATTTATCGGGGATGATTGCGGCGGCGCGACAAATGGTTTTGGTGCCGGCATCGGCTGTGGAGTGGGGGGAGTGGGAAAAGACGCGAATGGTTTTGGGGGGATCGCGGTCGAGCCGTAGGTGACCGGCGTCGCGGCCGCTCCCGGCATTGCGGTCACTTCATGCACTTCGCGCTCACCAGAAGACGGTTTGGGCGCGGACGAAGAGGTTCCGGCGGCCGCAGGCGATTCCGGAGGTTTTGCAAGCGGCGTGCGGAACTCGGAATAGTGCACGACGCGGATCGGCGCTTCGGCCGGCTTCGCTTGCTGACCAGAAAACTCGATGACCGCCGGCTTCGCAGGAACCTTCTCTTTCTCCGGGGTCGCATTCAACGATTTCGGCAGATCGATGTTGATGCCGAAGCCGGATGATTGCCGTAATGGCTTGAATTCAACCTCTTCTTGTATAATTTTCGGCGCGGCCTGCGTTTCCGGAACCGGCGGCGCGGTGCGTCCCGCCGGTTTGGGCGGCGGAGGCATTGTCTCTCCTAAATTTCCCCGGGGGGCTTGTGAGGGCAAAGGCTTCGCAAAATCGGAAAACGATTTCGGCGCCTCCGAACTTCCTCCGGAAGTTGCGGGAGCTTGCCTTTCCGGATTTTTTCCGAGAACGGGGGGTGGCGGCGGAACCGGCGCCAAAGCCGGAGACTGCGTGGTTGTAAGCGAGAACTGGCGATGCGCGCCCTTCATATCCGCAAGCGGCACGGGTATTGACGCTATCGGAAGCAAGGGCAACGGCGGCTCGAAAATCTCATCCAGTTCCGTCCTAAGCGGATCGAATATTCTTTCTCCAATGGCCTTCGCTACCGCATCGGCAATTATGGGATTGAGCTGTGTCGCTTCTTTTATTTCTCGGCCGAAATCACCGGGATGTATAAAGCCCGCAAGTACGTATCCCGCGATCCTCAAGACCGCATCGGCTTTCTCGTCGGTGACATGCTCCTCGTCGCATATCTTCGAAATAAAATCGGAATTTGCGTCGGAAACCATCGCGTCGCGCAAATCATCCGGGAGAGAATCCCAGCGGGTCATCAATTGGTTTTGCTGAACAGAGATCATGCGTTATTTTTGCTTCCTTCTTTTTTCTCGCCACCGCCCCCTTCCTTCTCTTCTTTTGATCCTTCGGCAAACGTGGTGGTTTGGAAATAGTTCTTAATGA
>DATLTV010000049.1:0-8354 GCA_035533375.1 Minisyncoccota bacterium | reverse complement strand
AATCCACACGATGATCGAAGCGCCGCTTTTGAAAGAAAAAGGCGCCGAGTTCATCCTCATCGACTTCGTGCCGGGCAAATCGACGTCCGCGATCATCGAGAAGATCAAAAAAAGCGCTTAAGTCCCTACCCATCACCATCCTTCGTCCCGGCGAAAGCCGGGACCCAGGACAGCACCTTATGGAGGATACACAGATCCCAGCTTTCGCTGGGATGAAGTAGGCTTAGACCAGCGTCCCGCTCTTCGCATAGTCCTCGACCCCCTTCCGGATATCAAACTCGGGCACGAACCCGAGCTTTTCTTTTGCGAAGGACATGTCGCACTCGGTGTAGTTCTGGTAGCGATCGGCGATAGGATTGTCGAAATATTCTATCTCGCGTTTTAAGCCGGTCGCATCGGCAATAGCGCGCACAACATCGTTGAACGTCGTCGCCCTGCCGAGGCCGCAGTTTACGACGCAATTCTCTTTCGCCTCAAGCGCGAGGAGGTTCGCTTTCACGACATCTTTCACATAAATGAAATCGCGCTTCTGTTCGCCGTATTTGAAGAGGCGCGGATTTTTTGTCTTCATCTGCTGGGCAAGCTGGTAGATCATACTCGCGCGCTTACCCTTGTGCGACTCGCCCGGGCCGTAAACGTTGCAATAGCGCAAGCCCACAATGCGAATATCAGGATGCGCTTTCGCAAATTCAGCCGTTTTTTCTTCGAGCACTTTTTTCGATTCGCCGTAGGGATTCAGCGGCTTAATCGCCGTCACGCCCTCACGATACGGTGCAGGCTCCGCGCCATAGATCGCGGTCGATGACGCATACACAATTTTTTTGCAACCGTTCTTCGCCGCATACTCAAAAAGCGCGAGCGATGAATCAACGTTCGCCCGCATCATCTCGCGCGCATCAAGCGATTCCGTATCGTTGATCGCCGCTTCGTGGAAAATCGCATCTACCTTCCCAATCGCCTCCCAATCGATGCCGTTAAGCCCCGGCTGAAGATATTTACCCTTGAAACCAGAAATTTTCTGCTCGGCATCGTTTCCCGTGATCGAAACGTCGTGTCCGAGGCGCAAAAGCTCCTTCGCAATGTTCGACCCTATAAATCCGGTCCCGCCCGTCACGAGAATACGCATAGTGGTTTTGATGTATGTATGATAGGATATAAAAACGTTTTTGGAAACTCTAGAAAATATGAAAAAATCAATAAAAAGGTACTACGCGCTCACGATTGCGTTTTTTTGGAAAACCGCCGTGGACCGCCTGCGCGGAAAAGGACTCCAGCGTATTTGGCCCCTCGGCCCGATCTATTACTGGATGACGCGAACATTCAAGACGTACGAATGGCCGGAGGCGAACACCGCACACGGTCACACAATTTACACATTTCCGGAGCTTCGCTCGACATTCGCCATTTGGCATGGAAAAGAAGATGAAGCTTATTTTCGCCTTTTTGCCAAAGAAATTCCGCCCGGAGGGACCGTCGCTGACGTAGGGGCAAACATCGGTTATTACGCTCTTACCTTCGCCCGTATTGTAGGCGCACGCGGAAAAGTATTCTCATTTGAACCGGAGCCGGAAAATCTGAAATACTTCAGGAAAAACGTCGAAGCGAACGGTTATAAAAATATAGTCCTCGTCCCCAAGGCCGTCGGTAACGAATCCGGAAAAACGCAATTATATCTCGCGCGCCACAGCGGCGGGCACCAAATCTACGATATGAGAAAAGCGATCGCCACGATGCCAAAACCGGAAGAGCACTATCGAGTTTTCGCGGAGGATAGGAAAAAACAGGGAGACTTTGAACAATCGGTTCCTGTCGATATCGTATCTCTTGATGATTTTTTCGAAGGTTACGATAAGCCGATCGACTTCATAAAAATCGACGTCGAAGGGGCGGAGGATGGCGTTATCGCCGGAATGAAAACCATTCTAGACAAGAACCCTCAAACAAAAATTTTCTTTGAATTTACTCCGTCGCTCTTGAAACTTCGCAACGCCGATCCGCAGACGGTCTTGAAGATCTTCATCGATCGCGGTTTCAAATTATACAATATGCATGATAAGAAAAACGAAGGCTGTCTCGAAGAAAGCGCTTCGATTGAAGAGCTCATCGGTGCCTGCAAAGAAAACTCGGGAGTAGATGTCTTCGCGAAGAAATAGTTCTCGCGGGCGAAGAGCTTAGCGGAATTCGATGGAGAAAACAGCCGGAAGATTTTCCCGCTTCTTCCCCTTTTCATCACGGATCAATACGAGAAGATCGACAAGCTCGCCCCGAACAGCCGCGACCGTGACGCCGTCAATGCATGGGGACAGGCCGCCCGGCGGGTCGACGGCACACCGCCAATTATCGAAAAAACACGGCGCGTCCGGGCCGGACACCCATCGATTCATACCGCGATAACCATAAAGCGAAAGCATCCCCGGGTTCGCGGCGCCTACAATACATAACGACGGCGTTTTGCGCGCGACGGCGATGTGCACCGGTCCCGTATCGTTCGTAAAAACAAAGAGACTTCGGTCGATGAGAGCGATAAGTTCCGAAAGTGACAGCTTCCCGGTAAGATCAATCATTGTCCCGGAATACAATTCGTGGAATCGCGCAGCGAGTCCCGACTCCCCCGCAGTGCCCATAAGAACGATCGGGATTCCCGATTTTTTCAATTCTTCGGCAGCTTCGGCGAATCGCTCAACGGGCCATCGGCGGGTCGCACTGCTTGCGCCGAGGGTAAGCGCACAATACGTACCGGGCGATATTCCGTTGTCGAGGAGAAGTTTTTCGACCCGCTCCCGCGCCACGGGGTCGACGGGAAGCTCCGTCGCGTAATCGTCCGAAGGCGCGCCGCCCGCACCTTCGTAGATAGCGATAAGATGACGGATATAGTTGTGAAGCAGCGGGCGAAGATTCGCGTTTTTATCAATGCTCGGAATGAGCCGCGTATAACGGGGAAAAATATTTTTTTGGCAAAAGCGGATCGCATCTTTCATTGACCGGTCGATGGGAATTTGATACTGGATGCCGAATCCTTCATATCCATATACCTCTTTTGCGCCAAGCCGGACGGAGATGATCCTCGCAATGAGCTCGGACGCGCTCGGCCCTTGGTCGGCCACTTTATAAAAACCGATTTTTCTCAATCGACTCATAAAAGAGGCTGCATAAAACGGATCGCGACCAAACTTTCGGTGATCGACCGCAATCACTTCATCCACGAATCCTCCGAGTTCTTTTTTGCCGATCCCCAGATCGGCGCGCAGGAGCAGATAGATCTTCTTTCCCGGAAAAGATTGTTTATAGTGCTTGAGAACGGACGTAAAAAGCGCGAGGTCGCCCAAAGCGTTCATATTGATCACGAGCAATCGTTCTCCCCAGCCGCCCGTATTCACTTTTTGCGGACGAAAACAAAGCAAAGTGTCGCGCATCGCGCCGAGCACGCGCTGCTTTATGAAAAACTTAAGATAATTTTTAAACTCTCTTTGCGGCATTCCAATGTATAGGTCGATCAAGGCCGCGCCATCACAAACAACCTGAGCGCGGCGAATAAATTCCAAAGCATCAACTTTATCCTCTCTTTCACGTTCAACGACTTGAGGCTCGCCAGATAAATCATGCCGGGAAGATAGAGCGGCGAACACAAGAGCATTCCTCTCATTTTGATATTAGACGCAATGCGCTTGACCCGAATAGGGAAGCTGACTTCGGCATCAAGAGCAAAAACCTTCGTGCGTTTATAAAAAAGCACCTCGTCCACCAAAACAAAATATCCCCTGGATAGACAGCGAAACACGAAGTCGGTATCGTCGAAATGCCTTCCGTTATGCAGGTGGAAATCCGATATTTTCTCGCGACGCCAAAGACCGCATATTAATACGCTCTTCCCCCCATAAATCGTGAAGAGGATAAATTCCTTGAGGCGGCCGTATAAATCCTTCCTGAATGGAAAAAATAATTTCGGATATTCTTTTTTTGTCCGACCGAGATCGTCGAAATGCACGTAGTTTGCAACCGCGACAATCGCGCCCGGATCGGCATCAAGCGCGGCAAGACATTTCTCAATAAAGGCTGGTGCCCACTTGTCGTCATCCGACGCCCACATGAAAAATTCGCTTTTTGCATTGCCTTTGAGAAAATTGAAATTTCCCGCCGGACCGATATTTGATTCCTGACGGACGTACCGGACGCGCGCGTCCTTCTTCGCGTATTCTTCGCAAATCTCACGCGTATTATCCGTGGAGGCATTGTCCGAAATAACCAATTCGAAATTCTTATGCGTTTGTGCTAAAAGCGAATCGAGTGCTTCGCGGATATATCGCGAACCGTTTCTTGTCCCGAGACCGATTGTAACTGACCTTTTGGCGGACATGGCGGACATAAAACCTATTTGACCCGTTTGAGGTAGCCGTTCGGCGCGACCGTTATCGCGATTTTGCCCTCAATGTCACGATCGACTCGGAATTCCTTGTGGTGCTTCAAAAATTCTTTAACGGCGGTCATAGGATTGCTTCCCCTATCCCACGGCCGGTTTTTGTTCGCTCCGCGAGGCATGAGCTCGATTACCGTATCAAACACAACGAGGTAACTCCCCTTCGTAACCAATGGCGCATATTCGTTAAGTTCAGCGAATACATGTTCGTGCGAATGGTTTGAATCCAGGACAACCATGATTTTTTTCTTGCCCTTCGCTATCCTTCGTACCCGCGCGAGAACATCCGACGCCACGGACGATCCTTGTATCAACGTAATCCGCTTAAACATGGGATGTTTCTCGATCTCGCGCCGGTTGTGCGCGCGGATATCGACGTCGATTCCCACCACGCGCCCGGTGCCGCCGAGAAGCTCGAGCATTGAGGCCGAAAAGATTATAGAGCCGCCGTGTGCAATGCCGGTCTCGATAATGAGATCTGGTTTTACGTTCCAGATAATTTCCTGCATCGCCACAATATCCTGCGGATACTGGATGATGGGCCTGCCGAGCCATTCGAAATTATAGGAATACCCAGCTTCGGTCGAGCGGAGAAAAAACCGCTGGGCAGCGCTTTTCAGCTTTCTGTCCCCGCTCATTTTCCGAATATTTTTCTCTCGCTTGTCGCGAAATGCCCGAACAGGATCTTTTGTTTTCATCGCTTTATTATACTGCCATATTTATTATGCGAAAACCGTGTTCCGAATCCCAGACCGCTAGCCCTTCAGCGTGTCCAATAAAGAATCGTCTATAACAAACTCGTCCGATGCCGGGTGGAGCCAGTTTTCGCCTAGCTGGCGTTTTATAAAAATTTTTTTCACGAGCGGCACTTCGGTGCACAATTCGGCGAGCAAGGCATCGGCGGCAACATGAACACTTTTGCTATCATCCACGACAATGATTTTCTTGGTCATTTTCGCGCTTTCTTTGATCGGCGTCCAATCCGTCGCGATCGCCGAATTCACATTGAAAAACGCTGCGTGTATATTTGATTTACGCAGCTTCGCCTCAAGCTCATATGCTTGTGGAAAAGAAAAATTGAAGGAAACGAGTGTCGCATCTTCACCGCTTTTATACTTAAAGATTTCTCCTGCTCCATACACTTCGAGCGCCGAACCGGGATCGATAATCTCCGTTTTTCCCAAGCGCTGGCTTATTCCCAAGATTCGGAAACCCGGTTGCATAAGATGCTTTCTCACGATGAAATCTGCATCGGTTTTATTCGTTACGGCATATCCCGGAACGTGGGCGATTGAGCAAATATCAGCGAAATTATTCAGACTCGACTGCGGCCCCTCCCAGCCACTGTCTACCACCATCGCGGCAATCGTGAATGATCCTTCTTTCGGCTGATGCTTCATGTTGCGGATAATGTTGTAAGTATTCACGAGGTGATCAATTCCCAGTACGAGAAAATCCATTTGTTTCATAAAAAATCCCGCTTGCGCGCCATTGAGCATGAGTCCAAACCCGAAGCCCACCAAGCTATTTTCTGCATTCGTGGAATTCCATATTTTGCCGGCGGGTTTTACCGAAAAGCCACGCGTGAGTCCGCCGAGGCAAGAACCCGCATTCATATTCTGGCCGAAAAGCACCGCGTGTTCCGGCCTCGCCACCGCTTCCTTGATAAGACCATTGACGTATTCGATGTATTTCATATTATACAAGTTCTCTTTGAATTTGCTTAAATATTCTTTCGGCAAGCTCGGAAAGTTTTGCTTTACCCATCTTTTCTCGAAGCACAAAAATCGGATCTTCATCGCTTTCCTTGAGAACTGCACGCAGAGCATGCCTCGCGATATCAACCGACGACGAAGGTCCCGCATGATAATTGATATATTTACCCTCCGGATATTCGGGGGTCTGCGGGCCCCGCGAATCGCCCAGAGTCGTTAGGGCTACTTCGATGCAAATAGGCCCATTTTTTAACGCGCGTTCACGAGCTTCGGAAATTTTCTTTATGTATTTCTCGACATCATTTCCGAAAAGCGACTCGTAGGAGATGTCGAGCGCAGAAGTGAGCTTTCGAAGATCGATCGGGCAGCGGCGCTCGGAAATTTTTGTCGCAAGCGACCATTCGTTGTTTTCGATAATCACGACAATTCGGAGTCCGAGCGTCTTCATCATAGTCAAGCTTTCATAAAAACTTCCTTCTTCCATCGAACCATCACCGCCCAACACGAAAGTCACGCCCGAAAGTCCGCGTACCTTCTCCGCCATGGCAATGCCCGAGGAAACAGAAAAATTATTTCCCAAAATACTCGACGTATATATCACATTCCGCTCGGGATTGATGAGATTCATTGAACCAAGTTTTGCCTTTGCAAGCCCCGTCGACTTCAAAAGGTATTCGTCCAGAATAGGACGCACCTTTCCAGCGCGGACCAAATTATAGGCAAGATTTCGATGGGAAAGCACGAGTTTGTCTTCGGACGCCAAGGCATCGCTTACGGCAACCGCAATCGCCTCATGGCCCATGGCAAGATGCATTGGAATCTTGAACTTTCCAGCCTTAGATTCCTCATTGATGAATATCTGCCCCAGGCGCAGATAGAGCATCTGCTCCGCCGCTTTTTGATCAAACTTTTTCATTACACAAAAGGCAATAGGGTTTGTAATCCTGCTACAAGACCGACTTGCGGCCGCCAGCCCAAAAGCTCTTTCGCTTTTTTGTTCGAGGGGTTGCGGACGCTTATGGCGGCCGGGTTCAATTCGATAATCTTCACTTTTTTACCGAAAATCTTTTCGCTCTCCCGGATAATGTCCTCCATACGCACCAGCTTGTCGGCGGAAAGGTTGATAATCTGAAAATCGGTCCTGCCGAAAGCCGCGGTAATTCCACGTGCAATGTCCGAAACGTGCAAGAATCTCCGCCCGGATTTGAGCGATCCAACCGTAACCGTATCGCTATTTTTGACCGCACTCATTACCGATTCTACGGCGGCCCAGTTTGTTTTGCGCGGGCCGTAAATGATCGCAAACCGGAAAATGGTCGTCGGCATGAAACCGTGCTTATATTCCTCGCGCAGGTTCGCCTCGCTCACGAGCTTCGAGAGCGCGTATTCAGACGTATGCCCAGCGATATCGATGAACGCTTCTTCATCTTTTTCCTCATCGCCGACAAACTTTTCGTACACCCATTCGCTTGAAGCGAAAATGGACTGCTTCGCGTTCTTCGCCTTCGCCGCACGCATGACGTTCAGCGTGCCCATCACGTTCACATTAAAGCACTCGTACGCCTTGCCTGCGCAATCTTGATCTCGCGAAAGGGCGGCGAGATGCACAACCGCATCGACGCCTTCGGGAATCTTGCTCGCGAGTTCCGGTTCGGTGATGTCGCCCTTGATAAACTGGTACGGCAAATCGCTCGATTTCGCGAAATCGATGCCGGAAACTTCAATTCCCCTTTCGAGGCATTGCTTAATGAGCTCTCTTGCGACGAAACTTTCCGAGCCGGTTATAAAGATTTTCACTCACCTATCGTAGCACGAATTCCCGCTTTGAGTGAAGTGCGCGGCTTCCAACCAATCTCTTTTTTTATTAGCGAAACATCGGCGTAAAAACCGGGCACTTTTTTCGCTTTTACGATACTTTTTTTGTAAATCTGGTTAACAACATCTTTCACGGCGGAAAGCCGGCCCGAACCGATATTATAGGTATTGCTTTGGCTAGGCTTGTGCTTTTCGAGAATCATCGCGAGGGCGCGCGCGACGTCGCCGACATAGACAAAATCGTTCGCAGCACCGGGAGTTTTGAGGTCGGGAGGAAGACCGGCGCGCTTCCGCTCGATCAAGTGCGGAATGAGCGAATGTGATTTCTGGCCGGGACCGTAGACGTAAAAAAATCTCGCCCAGATGAAATCGATGCCGTTTTTTTGCGCGAATTCAGCGCTCATATAATG
>DATLTV010000048.1:0-7794 GCA_035533375.1 Minisyncoccota bacterium | reverse complement strand
GCGCATCGAAGAGCATCCGGTATGCCGCGAGCGTTTTTTCCTTGTCGCTGCGGAACATCGTCGCGAGCCGGAGCGAGGCGCCGCCGCTGAAACGATATTTCGCTTCCGGATCGAAGTAATTCAGGACCTCGTCGCTTTCGTCCGGAGAAAGCGAACCGAAGTGCATTTCGTCGTGGTGGCGGAGCATGGTCGCCCAGGCGCAATTTCCTGGAATACCGCGCGAGGCCTCGGCGACCCTCTCGAAGATCCGGCGATCGCCCCGCGCAATCGCGAGGAACGATCCCACTGCCAGCGAAAAAAGGTAGGCGAGCGTACATTCGTCGCCGTCGCCGAAATACGGTTTTACGCTCTCGATCGGGCCGCTTACTTCGGCGAGGAGCGCGATCTCGCGCGGTTGCAGATCGAGATGCGCGCGGATCCGCTTCAGGAGCGCATGGGTTTCGGGTAACCCTTTGGAATCCGTCCCTTCGCGCTTCACGAGATGCGCCGCGGCATCGAGCCGGAAGCCGTCGGCGCCTTGCGCTACCCAAAAATCCATCACCTCCATCATCGCGTCGAATACGTGCGGGTTATCCCAATTCAAGTCCGCCTGCGCGGGGTAAAACGTCGAAAAATAAAAATCGTTCGTCGCCGCATTCCGGATCCAATTATCCGGTTTCAGTTCTGCAAACGGATTCGCCGCACCCGTGAGCTCCTGACCGTTACCACTCCACAAGTAAAAATCGCGTTTGGGGTTATCTTTCGAACCGCTCGCTTCCTTGAACCACGGATGTTCGGTCGAGGTATGATTGAGGACAAAATCCACCATGATCTTCATCCCGCGCCCGTGCGCGGCATTCGTGAACGCGGAAAAATCGGCGAGCGTGCCCAGTTCGCTCCGGACGCTTTTGTAGTCGGATACATCATAACCGTCGTCCACCATGGGCGACGGATAGTGGGGGAGCAGATGGATGCAATCGATGCCGAGGCGCTTCAAATAATCGAGCTTTGCCGTGAAATTCACAAAATTCCCCGCGAATTTGTCGACGTACACTTCGTAGAACACCGTGTGCGTCCACCAGGGCGCCGCCGTTGCAACGGAGGCTTGAGAAACGGATTTATCGGGGATCGTATCCACAAAAATTTTCAATGATGATTCGGCGAATGGTAACCGATTACGCACTCATGGTCAAAAAACCTCATGAAAAATATATTTTAAAAAGAATCTTCGGCATAACCTATAAATAGCCTACCTTCTTCAGCCACGCGTCGTTTTCCCATTCCCATAATTTTTTTCCGCCAAGGAACGCCGCGAAATCGTCCTGCCAATAGGGGAATTCCTGGAGCTCAATCTCGCCCGTGAGCCCGCCCCACTCGTGCTCGCAGGTTTTCTGCGCGCGGATCTTCCAATCGATCTTTATTTTCTCCCTGCCGCCTTTTATGCGCCGCCGTGCGCCGCAACGCGCGCAATACTGTATCTGATCGATCCTCAAGATCCAGCGCGTTTGCAAACCTTCGAATTCGTTGCGAAGGGCATCCATGTATGCCGAGGTCTGTAAATTGTAATCGCGGTAGATCGCTTGCGATGTTTTGATGTCGAGGACGCCGAGCCTGCCGCCGATAAGCGCGATCGCATCGACCGTGCCCGCATAACGATGGTCGTAGTTTACGATGCGCCGCTCGACGAGGTCGGGCGTCACCTGAATATTGTTCTTGTCGTAAAATTCCAAAAACGAAGCAAACGCGGGGGCGATTTGCTCCGGGATCTCCGGATTTTTACCGAGGAGGAATCCTTCGACGGCCTCATGGATCATCGTGCCTTCCTTCGCCGACTGCTCCGTTTGCTCCTGCGCCGCCCGGTAGCTTTTCGCCTCGCCGTAATATCGATAGAGCGCGGGCTTGGATTTGATCCCCACGATCTTCGTCACGCGCGGATACCAAACGTCGTCGATCGTATAACCGCATTGCTCCTTGAATTCCGTCGCATCCTTATAATCGCCGAACATAAGGAAATAATAACAAAATACTGGAATAAGAGAAACGCTCTCCGGGATTATGTGATCACTTGCCCGTTCCACCGATTGGATCACGACGGAATATGCGAACCAAAGTTCGCCGTCCACCTTCTATTCGGTGGGTTCGGCAGGGACGCCGTAAACGGGCGCACGACGTTTATCGAAGCAAGAGATCCGTATACCGTACAATATCTCCCGCGCCCATCATCACGATAACCGGCACGCGGTCGGCGGGGGAGAGGAGCGTTTTAAGCGCCTTTTTGAGATTTTCGGGATCGCGAAGATAAAAAATCGGTTTTTTTGGATAACGTTTTTGCATGGCGCGGACGAGGGATGCGGAATCGTATCTCCCGACTGCTTCGTCGCGTCCGGCGACTCCGTAGACCGGCATGATAAGCGCAATATCCGCGCTTCCGAACGCCGACTGAAATTCCTTGAAAAGCGCCTTGAGCCGTCGCGCCTGATGCGGCTGGAAAACACAGATGATTTTCGATTTCGGGAATGTTGCGCGGAACGCCGCGAGCGTGGCCTTTATTTCGGTGGGGTGATGGGCGTAGTCATCGTAAATTTTCAATTTGCGATTTTCAATTTTCAAATCGCCGCGGAACTCGAACCGCCGCCATGCTCCGCGATATTTCGAAATCGCTTCGAGTATCTTTTTGTGCGGTACGCCGAGCATCCTTCCGGCCTTATACGCGGCGATCGCGTTTGAAATGTTGTGCTCGCCGGGGATTTTTATGATCCGCCTGATTTTCTTTGCCGTATTTCCGTGATTCGAATGCCAAAGCGCATAAATATTTTTCACTTTCGCCATTTTATCGATTTGAGTCTTGAGCGAAAAAAGGTTTTTATCGTCCTTGTTCAGGATAAAAACTCCGCCGTTCTTCACGCGCGAAAGAAATTTGAAAAACGCTTTTTTTGCGGCCGCAAGTGTCGGGTAGGTGTCGAAATGCTCGCGATCGATGTTCGTGATAACCGCAATGGCGGGGGAGTAATCTAAAAATGCCTTGCCAAAGTCGTCGGCCTCAAGCACCATATGTGCGCTCTTCCCGATGCGGATATTTTTCCCGCCGAATTCTTTGAGTTCCGTTCCCACGAGCACGGTCGGATCAAGTCCGGCGTTCGCGAGGATCAATCCCGCGAGCGCGGTCGTCGTACTCTTGCCGTGCGAGCCCGTGATTGCAATCGTCGCGTATCGCTTCGTAATATCACCCAACACCTTCGCGTAGGGGAGCGCGGGGATGCCCAGTTTCCGCGCCCGAAGGAGTTCGGGATTATCGCGGGAAATGGCCCGATTATAGACCAAAAAGCTTGTTTTGGGGCCTATATTGCCCTTTGCGTGGCCTATTTTGACCGATATGCCCTCTTTCCGCAGTTCCCGGGTGATCCTCGATTCCACAAGATCCGACCCCGAAACAGCCCATTTCCTGGATTTGAAATACCGCGCGAGCGCGCTCATGCCGATGCCGCCGATGCCGATCAAATGTACTCTCGGAACTTTTTCATCGGAGGAAAAGACGGGGGGGTGAATTGATTTTCTGTGAGCCATTCCTTATAGTATATTGCAGTTGTCGGAAATTCACGAAGGGGATAACCATGTTCGAAGTCCGTTTGGAAAAACACTACGGCAAAGAGGTATTCGTGAGCGTTCAGGCCGAAGCGGCGCGCAAAAGCGGCTGCCTCTGCGTTCACGAGGAAAACGGGCATGTTGCGATGTGCGAACATCTGAAAGCGAATATTGCCTACGAAAAGATTCTCGAGCTGTCGCAGGGAATCGTTCCCGGCGAAAAGATCTCGACACTCGGCCCATACGAGGAAGCGAGAGCAAACGTCGTTCGGGCGATGAAAGCGCGGGCAAAAGTGGAGATGGAGTATCTGGCATATAATGACGGCGCATCGCCGATTTTTGCCGATGGCGGCATATGTCGGATTGCGCTGATCAACTATGCGGTCTGCCTTTCCGGCAATCTCGCAATGGCCGTCACGCGTTGCCCGCATTTCAAGGAAGACGCCGAGAAACCGCCTGCGCGGCCAAGCGGCTGCTGCTCATAAAGCGCTATTCACAAGCTCCGATAATTCGGAGCTTTCTTTTTTATTATATTTTTTCTACACTTCTTATTAGACGCTTTCGAATCGTTTATGCGCATGCGGAGGGACCGATGGAACGGAAATATCGCTACACCCACAGCCACGAAGGCAAGACGCTCATCGCGCCGGAATTCTACGCCCGAAACAACAAGGATGCCCGGGCATATGTGCGGGCAATGAAGGGGATCGGACCGAACGAACCGCTCCAGCTTTGCGGCTGCAACGGGGAGAAACTCGAATGCGAACGCGCCGCGCCCAAAACCGAATGCGCGAACGACAACGTGATTCCTTTTCCTTCGCCGAATACCGCATGGAGAGAAGTGTCTCTTTTATAGTGTCGCAGGCCGGTAGAAGATAGCTCCTTACCGGCCTGTTTCATATATCCTATCTGTCGCACAAGAGTCCTTTTACGACAGATAGGTGTATTGTATCGGCTTCTTATACCCAATAAAAATGGTTCCCGGCAAATCCTACTGCTTCGCCGCACCGATATGGATGAGGCCTGCGAGAAATGAAAACGCCGAGACGGCGGAATGTGCCACGAACTGCCCCACCTGGACGAGACTGATCCCGCCGGTCAGTTTAAGAAACCCCAGATTGAGGCTTTGGAAGGCGTTTTCGAACGTCGCGCCCCCGATATGCGGCGAATCCTGCCAGAAATTCGCTTCGATCTGTTTACCGGTGTTTATAAAGTCATCGATCCAGGCCGATACGGCCGAAGACGAGATCCCGGGCAGAATTGCGGAAGAACTCGTGCTTTTGGCATTGACCTGCCGGATGGCCACCGGCGTGAAAAACAGCAATATGAGCAGGAGTATTACTATCATTTTGCCGTTTACGCTCATGCTTTTATTATAGAACCAATCCCCAACAATATCCTATCCCAGCTTCCCGATTGCGGCTTCGATCCGCGCATATGCCTCTTTCGTGCCGATGACCTCGAGAATTTCGAATGGGTCGGGGGACGCGGCGAGTCCCGAGAGCGCGACACGCAGGGGCCAAAGCACGTTTCCTCTCCCCTCTTTTTCGATAAGATCGATGAGCGTTTTCGGCGGCGCATTGCGGTCGAATTCCGGCTCGTCTTTAATAATCTCCGCACAGCGGACGAGAATATTTTTTGTCTTCGAACGATCGTTTTCTTTTTTCCAGAAGAGCAGTTCTTTGTCGTACTGCGGAAGCTCGAAGAAAAATCCGGCGGTATTCCAAAAATCACCGAAGGTCGTAATGCGCGATCGCTCCGCGCTTATCACGTGCATAAGCAATGCTTCGTCCACGGAAACTGCCTCGTGAACAGACGCCTTGAGCGCCGCGGCTATTTCGGCATCGCTTTTGTTCTTTATATATTCCCGGTTCAGCCAATCGAGCTTTTCCTGGTTGAACGCGGCGCCGGCCTTCTGCACGCGCGAAAGATCGAACGCGCGCACGAGGTCGTCGAGCGTAAAAAGCTCCCGGTCGTCCTGCGGATGCCAGCCGAGAAGCGCGAGAAAGTTTACGATCGCTTCGGGCAGATATCCTTTTGCGCGATAATCATTGAGCGCCGTGTCCGAAAATCGTTTCGACATTTTGCTGCGGTCGGGGTTCAAAATAAGGGGCAGGTGCGCGTACGCGGGAATCTCGAACCCGAGCGCCTGCGCGAACAGGATCTGCTTCGGCGTGTTCGAAAGATGGTCTTCGCCGCGGATCACGTGGCTGATCTCCATGAGCGCGTCGTCCACGACGACCGCAAAATTGTATAACGGGTTCGCGAGATCTCTCGCAATCACAATGTCGCCGAAAAGCGAGGCGTCAAAGCTGACCTTGCCGCGGATGATGTCGTCGAATTCGACTTTCGTCTCCGGCACCCTGAAACGGATTATTTGTGGTTTTTTTCCGGCGGGTGTGGCGCCAAGCTCGCGGCATCGGCCGCCGTATTTAGGCGGCAACCCCGCCTTCTGCGCCGCAGTCCGCTCGGCGTCGAGTTCTTCCTTCGTACAATAGCAATAATAGGCCTTTTTCTCGGCAAGCAACTGCTCCAGATATTTTCCGTAGATATCCGTCCGCTCGCTCTGGCGATATGGGCCGAACTTTTGAGATTTGGGATTTTCCGCCCGAGGCGGATCCGCCTTCGGCGGAGAGATTCGGGATTTTTCTTCAACCGGCCCTTCATCCCACTTCAATCCCAACCATTTCAGCCCTTCTAAAATATCTTTTTCATGCTCACCTTTCGAACGTTCTTTGTCGGTATCCTCGATTCGCAAAATAAAGGCGCCTTGGTGCTGGCGCGCGAAAAGCCAATTAAAAAGAGCCGTGCGCGCCGTGCCGATATGGAAAGGGCCGGTAGGGCTCGGCGCAATGCGCACGCGGACGGGCTTTTTCGGATCGACGGCCATATCCGCATAGTAACACGAAAAAACATTTAAGAAAATTCGAATATCTTCCCCCAGAGACGGATCCTCCTCTGGGGGAAAATCCGAAACAAATCCGAAGTTTCGAAAATTTCAAAAATTCGAAACTTTTTAAATATTGTTTCGAGTTTCGATATTGGTACTTCGGATTTCTACGCCACGAGCCGCAGAATCTCCCACGCGATCGCCTCGGCGGCGCCGGGCTTGAAGAACTTCTGCGACGCGTCGCTCATCTTCTGCGCGACATCGGGGTGCTCAAGGATCGTTTTTACCTGCGCGAGGAAAATGCCGGGGAACAAATTCGATTCTTCGATCACCGCCGCCGCACCGGCTTTCGAAAATTCGTAAGCGTTCACGCGCTGATGGCCGTTCGCCGATTCTTCGAGCGGGATCAAGATCGCGGGCCTGCCGAACGCCGCGATCTCCGAAATATTGTTACTGCCCGCGCGGGCGATCACAAGGTCCGCGGCCGCGAGCGCGAGCTTTAATCCGTCTCCGTCGAGATAGCCCACGGCTTTATAGCGGGTTTTTGCGGCGGCAAGAGAAGGAAGACCGGTCGTCACCGGCCGGGCAAGCCGCTCGACCTCGTGGAGATTCGCCTGGCCCGTCTGGTGCATCACCTGGGTTTCCGCAAGGAGCGACTGTAGGTTGGTAAGAATAAATTCGTTGATCCGCACCGAACCCTGCGAACCGGTAAGTACGAGCGTAAGCGGCATTTTCGAATTGAAGCCGAGCGTTTCTTTCGCCGCATCCTGCGCAGGCCTTTCAAGTAATTCGCGGCGCACGGGCGTTCCGATCCACGCCGTTTTCTTCGGATTGAAATACGGCATCGCGCGCTCGAAGCTCACGGCGACGCGCGAGGCAAGGCGCGAGGACAGGAGGTTGTTGAGGCCCGGCTGGGCGTCCGACTCGTGGACGATGACGGGGATCATATAAAACTTTCCTGCGAGCACGACGGGGAATGCCCCCGTACCGCCCTTCGAAAAAATGACGTCGGGCATGATCCAGAACACTTTCCAGAATGATTCGACGAGGCCGATAAAAAATTTGGGGATATCAAAAATATTTTCAATCGAAAGGTAACGACGTATTTTCCCGGAATAGACCGTGTCCATATAAAAACCCAACGGACGGAGAATTTCCGCGAAGCCGTCTTTCGGGCCAAGATAATGAAGTTCCAAGTCGAATTTTTCCTGCGCGGCGATGCGCTTCAATTCTTCCGCAACCGCAAGCAAGGGGTAAGTATGTCCCCCGCTCCCGCCGCCGGTGAAAAGGATGCGCGTGGTGGTATCTGCCATGGGATTGAGAACCCATCTCAAAAATACCAC
>DATLTV010000047.1:0-15222 GCA_035533375.1 Minisyncoccota bacterium | reverse complement strand
CCCAAGGGTTTCGGCTCTTTTCCCGCCCCGCCGCGTTACGCCTCGTCGCCGTACCGCAAGGGTACGGCTTCCTCGGCAAGCCTTGCGGGATCGGGAAAAGAGCGCGAAACGCGGCTACGCGGTATTTTTGAGATGGGTTCTAAATAAAACACAATCATATTTATGGCGAACGATCGCAAATCAACCAAGACCGCGACGAGAGTGAAGGATGTCGTCTGCGGTAAGGATGTGGATCCGGGTTCCGCGATGTATTCGAGCACGTACGACGGGAAGACCTATTATTTCGATTCCGATGCGTGCAAAAAACGGTTCGACAAGGACCCCGAGCAATATCTGACGGCCGAATAAATATGCTCGAAACGGTTTGGGCTTCAGAACCCGCCAAAAACCCCGCGTAAAATCGCGGGTTTTTTGGCGCCTATTATTAAACAAGGGGGAACAAAAGGAATTTCGCCGACTTAAATGGAGTCCAGGAGGCGAAGTTCATTTTGTTCCCCTCCTATATCTTCCCCGTCGTTTCGACGGACATCACGTCGCCCTTCACGGCATTGATCGGGATCGCGAAGCCGATATTCTCCGCGTTCTGCGCGAGCGCGGTATTCATGCCGATAACCTCGCCGCGGAGATTGAGGAGCGGACCGCCGGAGTTGCCCGGATTGATCGCGGCGTCCGTCTGGAGGAGGTTTGTGAACGATTCCGCGTTGCCATTTTGGTCCGTCGCCGTGATTGCACGTCCCATGCCGGAGATAACGCCCGCGGAAACCGTATTCGAGAACTGGCCCAAAGCGTTTCCGATCGCAATCGCGGCCTGGCCCAGCACTACCGAATCGGAATCACCGAGCGTGACGGTCGGGAGGCCTTCGGCATCGATCTTTATAATCGCGATGTCGGCTTTCGGATCCTGCGCTACCTTGACCGCGTTGTATTTTTTTCCGTCATTCGCGAAGATCGCGTACGAGGCGGTCGGATCTTCGACGACGTGCTTGTTCGTGACGATCCAACCATCGGGGGAGACGATGAATCCGCTGCCTTCGCCGACCTTCTGCGTGGTCGTCGTGGCGCTCGCCGCGTCGCAGACGGGAAGCGGGCTGCCGAAAAATCGCTGAAGGTCCGGAGGAATTTGCGGGCAATTCTCCGCGGAAGAAACGTTTTTTGTGATCGTAATCGAAACGACGGCCGGCGAGGCGAGTTTCACCGAATTCACGATGCCCGCTTCATAGCTTGACGCGGACGGGACATACGGCGGCACGATCTCTTCCGAATATGCGAAACCCACAAAACTCGCCACGGCGATGCCCGAAGCGAATACGGCGAGGAGGATGACGGCCCACTTTTCTTTTTTCATCATCCTGTCATTCAACGCCGCTACCGATGAGGAGACGGTGATGCGGTATTTCACGCTTTGTTCAGCACCGATGATGCATACTGTGACGGTGCGGCTTCGCGTTGTCGGCCGGAAGCTGCGATATAGAAATTAACCGCCGGCGGGCAGCTTCGGTTGCCCGCCGAATTTTATGTTTTCACCGCAACAATACTTCGCCCGTAAGGGCGGGGATGGATTACGGTGGGAGAACTAAAAAAGCGTATCCTCGCTCCGGATATGGACTCATTTCTATTTTTATTGTATACTGTTACCAGGCATTTGAAGACGGTGTTTTTGAGGAGTGAATATAATGCGCCATGGCATATGCTTTTTCGCGGCAATCGCTCTGTTGTTGTCATGCGGACCGGCGCTTTCCGCGCAGAACGCGGTTCGGCTTCCTCGCACGATCCCGTGTTGCCGGGCGGAGATGCAATGGGTCATCGCCGCGGCCCGCGATACGGCGCCCGAAAGCATCAACCTCCGCGTGTTCGAGGACACTTCGCCTGCCGCGAAAGCTGTCCTTGCCGTGAACACCTACGAGCGGGCGGATGGGACGCCTCACGCTTACGATATTTATATCACCCTGAAAGCGGTGAAAGAGTTGAGCAGGAGCGAGCTTCGCGCGGTGCTCGCCCACGAGCTCGGCCATCTTGCGGATCACGATGCGCATGCGCCCGGTTCGCTCGAAAGCGAATGTGCCGCCGATCGGTTCGCCGTTCGGCTTCTTCTGAACGCGGGAGCGAATCCGCTGGCGCTCCTCGTCGCTTTGGGGAAGATGTCCCGCAACGCGGTATTTTATTCGAGGAGCGACGTCATCGAGATCAACGTCCGGATTGCGCGGATCAAAGCTTTCTTGCGGGAAAAGGGCGGCAAGCAAGCTTCGCATCGGCCCATTCATGCGAATAAGCCGGCATAAACGGAGAAGCCAGCGGATATTTCTCAATCAAGTGCCTGTCCCGATCACGATTGGAACAGGCACTTTTTAATCCGCATACCGCCTGAGCATTCTCCGATACATGCGCGCGAGGACGAAGAGGATGACGCTCGCGGCGACGATGCCGGCCGCGAGAGTCACGGTACCCGAAAAATAGCTCCAGTAATCGCCGGCGAGCCAGCCGAAACCGAGCGCGCAGAACGGTTCGATGAAGTTTCCGAGAAAATCGTAGAGGAGGAATGTCCGGAAGGGGACGGCAACGAGGCCTGCGAGAAAGTTCGTGACCGTGCTCATTGACCCCGCGAACCGCGTCGTGAAAACAGTGACCGCGGCGTCGGTGCGAAGCTCTTCACGGAGGTGATTGAAGAAACGCACGCGGTCGAACCGCAATTTTCTGATCGCGGGTTCGCCCCACCGGCGCGTGATGCCGTAATCGGTGAGGTCTCCCAGGGTATTCGCGACGGTCGCGATCGCGAGCGATGCGAAAAAATTGAAATAGCCCTGGCTCGAGAACGCTCCCACGGCGACGAGCATCGCATTCGAAGGCAGGGGCACGATGAGCGCGGAAATATAGACGATTACAAAAAGCGCCGCGTATTTATAGAGCAGCACATAAGACAGGATGAGGCCGAGTACGCCGCCGCCGTTCGTCATGGAGCGATACTGGTTGCGTTTATGAGATAGTCGCGGAGCGCGCCGTCCACCTCATTCATCACGGTGCCGATATCGAGCCGGTTGTGATCCGCGTAGCCGGAAATCGTGATATGCGGATAGCGAGGATCGGCGATCGCGAGGCGCGTCCGCAGATAGTCGGGCGGAAGGATAAAGAGGCGATTCACGTAGTCGAAGGTCATCCACGGGCGCACGAGGCCGATTTCCTCTACCGTTGGCGGGCCGTGGCCGCGCACAAAAGCAGAAAGCCAGAACTCGCGGACGTTCAGGATTCCCTGGCGCGCGAGCGACCATGAATTGCCGACAAAAAGGATGGCGAGTACCGCAAGGATTGCGATCATCGCAATAAGCGCATACTTCAGGTAGCGCAGGATCCGGTGACTCTCCGGCTTTCGGTCTTTCGGGTGAGAAGGCATAAATAGAGTATAACGCGTTTGCGTTTTCTTGGGAGCGGACATGAGTGGCACAAACGCGACGGAAGCGGCGGCCGGCACCGTCGGCGGGGAATAAAAAAGGCACGATTGATTGCATCGTGCCTGGTAATTCATCGTGACGTTCCGGCCGCCGCGGCTTGCGCGTTTTCCTCGCGCGGTATCGGTGCGAGGGTGCCGCCGCACATCTCGAAACATTCCATTTCCACGGTTTCTATTCCCTGTTGCTTTGCCGCATTTTTGCTTCTGTACATCATGGCATCGGCGCTGGCCAGGAGTTTTTCCGCGATCTCTTTCGCCGGCATTTCGTAAGGGCGATCGTGCCGTCGCATGATGCAGATCACGCCGACATCGAGCCGGGGACCGTACTCGATACCGAGCGATTTCCAGTCGTATTGTTTTGCAAGCGCCTGGAGCCGGTTGCCTACTTCGAGCGCGGATCGCGGCCCCGCCACATTCGGAAGGAAGAATGAAAATTCGTCCCCGCCGATCCGGCCGGACATGTTCCACGGATACTTTTGCTGTCTGCAGACCAGATCTCCCGCGCGGAGGCATTGCCGCAGGATGGCAGCCACCGCTTTGATCGCCGCATTGCCGGTAGAGTGCCCGTAGGTGTCGTTGATCAGCTTGAAGTAGCGCATGTCAACGAAACCGATTGCGCTCCATCCGAAACAGCGGCGGTCGGTAACGAAGAAGCGCGTGATCTCGTGCATGAGCGACCGATAATTCAGAAGCTTGGTCATCGAGTCAAAGCGCGCGGCGCTGGCCTGACGTTCCAGCCGCATGAATGTTTTATGCACGCGTATGACCATCTCCGAGAGATAGAAGCAAGTCAACCGGTGCACTTTTTCCCAGTCCGCAAGCAGTTCGGCGCGGTCGTTCGCGGAGATACCAGCCGTCTTTTCGATTTTCAGGTGTAACGTGGCAAGCGCATCTTCCAAAGTAAGCCCGTGTTTATTGAACACGCATCCCTCTCTTTAGTGTTGAAGTTGGATTTGGCCTTGGGCTGGGGCCTAAGTCCGATGTCCAATGTCCGATGTTCCGAGTGGAAAAACGGAAAGGTTGTTTCTGTTTCTGTTTCTGCGTCGCTAGAGCCCATCTTGAAAGTATGCTTCAAGAGACTGAAGATACTTAGAGACGGGTTCTGATCGGAATATTCCAAGGGCCTGGTATTTGTATACCGTATTTCCATGAATATTTCATGAAGTTGCGGCTGTGGGCGTTTTCGTAACTTATATCTCATATCTCAAATCTCAAAACTTTCTGGGTAGCGAGGTCAGTTTTGGGTTTTGAGATATGAGATATGAGATATGAGTTTCAAGATTGGTTCTACGCGATAGCCGGAGTCGGAGGAACGGTTTTAATGATATTCTCGATCTCCGCGAAGCTCACGGGCTTCGTGAGGTGGTAGTCGAAGCCGGCTTCGCGGGCTTTGGCCTTGTCGTGCTCCTGGCCGTATCCCGTGAGTGCGATAAGCGTGGCGGTGGAGCGCATATCTTCTTTCGCTATCCGCGCCACATCGTAGCCGCTCACGCCCGGGAGGCCGATATCGAGCACAATAACTTCGGGGCTGCTTTTTTTGATGAGTTCCAGAGCGCTCTCGCCGTCGTAGGCGATGGTTACTTTATAACCGCTGTATTCGAGAAGTTTGCCGAGGCCCTTGGCGGCGGATTGGTTGTCGTCGACGATGAGAATATCCCTGGCCTTTCTTTTTTTCCTGCGGTCGTTCGCGCGGAGCGAAAGCGCGGGCGCGGAAGAACGGATTGCCGCGCCGGAGGGGGCGCGATCGGCAGCCCGGCGGCGCATCGCGATCGGAAGCCGCACGATGAATTCGCTTCCCGACCCTATGCCTTCGCTTCGCGCTTCGATCGTGCCGCCGTGAAGTTCGGTAAGCTTCTTCGCGAGCGAAAGGCCGATGCCGAGGCCCCGCCCGGAATCCCGGTGGGTGCCGCTTTGCGCGAAGGTTTCAAAAATGCTTTCGAGCATGTGCGGCGCGATGCCGACGCCGGAATCATTGATGTGGAATATGGCCATGCCGTTTTCTCCTTTCGCCTCAAGGCGGATGGCGCCTCCGGGCGTCGTGTATCGCGCCGCATTTGTGATGAGATTGACGAGGATCTGCTCCACGCGCACCGGATCCGCTTCCATCCGGATGTCATGCTCGGGCAGAACGGCCGTAAGGTGGTGATTTTTCTCTTTGAGCAGTGGCTGCACGGTATCGAGCGCGTGAACGACGGCGTCCCGGAACGAGAGTGATTCTTTGTGAAGGATGAATTTTTGTTGCGAGATGCGGGAGATGTCGAGGAGGTCGTCGATGATATGCGACATATTGCGGGCGTTGCGGTCGATGATCTCGATGTATTCCTTGGCCTTGCGGTTTCGCATGCCCGTGCGGCCGATGAGCTCGAGGTAGCTGATGATCGGCATGAGAGGATTGCGCAGTTCGTGGGCGAGGATCGCGATGAACTCCGTTTTCGCCCGGTCGTCGGAACGGATTTTTTCGAGCGCGACCTCGAGATCGGCCGTGTATCGTGCGGTGGATGCCCTTGCCTTATTACGCTCTTCCATCGCCGCGGCGAGCGCGAGAAAGATGAACTGGAAGACCACAAGGGCGGTTTCGTTCGAGAGAATTCGGTCGCTTATCGTTTGCCCGGGAATGAGCGAAGGCACCCTCGCGAAGATGAGCGCGGCTATGGCGATCGCGATCGTAAGGAACATTGCGGCAGTGATATATCTTATTCTGAAGCGCAGCGCTATCCAAAGAAGCCCGAGTATGGCGATATACGAGGGCGATATCCCGTTCCATGTGGCAGAGCTCGTCCAGGTCGCGACAATGAGCATTCCGATGGTGATCGCGAAAGCGATTGCGCCTTCGACGGCAACCTTCAGTGTCGACTGCGAGGGGGGCGATCTCCATTGCAGGAGAAACGGCGTGATAATAATGACGCTGGTGAGTTCGCCGAGCCACCATGCATTCCATGCTATCGGGAGCTGTCTCGCAACGAGACTGAAGCCGAATGTGCCGATCAATGGACCGACGAGTGTCAGGGCGAGCGCCGAGACGAGCAGTGTCATGACATCGGAAAAGCGGGCGAGAGCCGGATCGAATTTTACCTTCCGAAGAATAAATGCCGCCACAAACGCTTCAAGCGTGTACCCGCACGCGAAAATGAGCGCGCCGAACGAATGATGACCGCTCAAAAACGAAGCGGTGAGGGATGCTGCCATAATTACCGGCCAGAAACCGTATCCCCATAAAATAAGAGCCGCCCAAGCGATGCCGGTCGGTAGCCAGATGAGCGCGGGAGCGCTTCCGTGGACAAAAAGATACCGGGAAAGCATGGCGGTGGCAATGTACGTCGCATAGAGCGTGGCCGCCTTTATCACTATCACCGTCTTTCGTGACAGGGCGAAATGCACGCGAAGGCCCGTCTCCTCTGTTTTCGAATCGATAATAAGGGGAAATTTCACCATGCGTCTCAAAAATGAGTGGTTTGCGGGGCGGGCGGCAAGATGGGTTTTATCTTAATGCACACTACATGAACGAATCATGAAGGCCGTTTAGCTTGGAATGGCGGCCCGTCTGCGCCCCCTATGTCATCCCGGAAAATCGCCGCAACGATTTGTCCGGGATCCATACAGTCTGTCATCCCGGATCCGCCTTTAGCGGAATCCGAGGTCCATGCCCCGTTTGTCATCCCGGAATCTCGCTCGTAGCGAGATATCCTGGATCCGTACCTTAAAAAAATACTTATATAAAGCATGGATCCCGGCTCGAGGCCGGGATGACAATCACTAATACCACAGTGGGTACGAGCCCCGCACCCGTGGTACAATTGAGAAATGTTTGGTACAGGAGGAGTCTTCAGCCCCCAAGGTCCGATTGCATCACAGGAGCGGGATTTGATTGTCACCGCCGTGCTTCTTATGCTCGCGGTCGCGATTCCGCTTTTGGCCATGCTTTATACGTTCGCCTGGAAATATCGCGCCGGAAATCCGAAAGCGGATAAAACATACGATCCCGAGCGCACGCGCGGCGTTTTTCGCGAGCTTATCTGGTGGGCGATCCCCGCGGCGGTCGTCGCGGTGATTGCGGTCATGAATTGGCAGAGTACGCATGCGCTCGATCCGTACAAAGCGATCGTCTCCGACAACAAACCCGTGACGATCCAAGTCGTGGCGCTCGAATGGAAATGGCTTTTCATCTATCCCGCTCAGGGTATCGCGACCGTGAATTTCGTCGAGTTCCCGGAGGCTACGCCCGTGCATTTCGAGTTGACCGCGGACGCTCCCATGAGCTCGTTCTGGATCCCTGAGCTTGGCAGCCAGATCTACGCCATGTCCACGATGCAGACGCAAATTGACCTCATGGCGAGCAGTACGGGGGAGTACGTCGGCAAAGATACCGAAATAAACGGCGCGGGATATGCGGGCATGACCTTCGTCGCGAAGTCCGCGTCGCAGGAAGATTTCGACGCCTGGACCGCATCCGTGAAACAGTCGCAAAATGTCCTCACGATGGACGCCTACAACGCGCTCATGGCGCCATCCCAAAACAACCCGCAGGCATTTTACTCGTCCTTCGACAAAAATCTTTACGGCACGATTTTGACGAGATATATGCCGCCCGCCACTTCGTCGGACTCCATGCCGGCGAATATGGAGGGGATGAAGATGTAGAATATACTATAAAGACTATCAACATGGCGCATTTTCTTTTCGGAAATCTTACTTGGGGCTCGCTTCCGCACTTGTGGTACACGGAAGGAGCGACGGCGAGCATCGCCCTCATGGGCATCGCGGCCGCGGCGGCTCTTACCTATTACAAGCGCTGGACGTGGCTCTGGAAGGAGTGGCTTACTTCTACCGATCCAAAAAAGATAGGCGTCATGTACATCGTCCTCGCCTCGCTCATGTTTTTCCGTGGCGGACTCGACGCGATCATGATCTGGATCCAGCAGGCGATGTCCTCGGGCGCTTCGCACGGCTATCTCGACGCCAGCCACCTCCAGCAGATTTTCACTGCGCACGGCGACATCATGGTGTTTTTCGCCACGATGGGGTTCCTCTTCGGTCTCATCAATTTGATCGTGCCGCTGCAGATCGGCGCGCGCGACCTCGCGTTCCCGTTCCTGAACTCGCTCGGTTTCTGGCTCTATGCGGCGGGCGCCGTATTCATCAATCTGTTTTTCGTCGTGGGCGGGGAATTCGCTTCGGCCGGATGGCTTTCGCTGCCGCCGCTCGCGGAGCTCCAGTACAGCCCGGGTACGGGCGTCGATTATTGGATCTGGAGCCTGCAGATCTCGGGACTCGGAACGCTTCTCGGCGGCCTCAATTTCGTCGTGACGATTTTGAAGATGCGCGTGAAGGGGATGACGCTCATGAAAATGCCGCTGTTTACCTGGACTTCCCTCTGCAGTATGGTGCTCGTGATCGCCTCGTTCCCGGTGCTTACCGCGACAACCCTGCTCCTCTGGCTCGACCGCTTTTTCGGCATGCATTTTTTCACCTCCGGCTTCGGCGGGAATCCGATGATGTACGTGAACCTCATCTGGATGTGGGGGCATCCGGAGGTGTATATTCTCGTCATTCCCTCGTTCGGGATTTTTTCGGAGATCGTCGCGACGTTTTCGGGGAAGCGCATCTACGGCTACGTTTCGATGGTCTGCGCCGCGATCTCGATCACACTGCTTTCCTTCCTCGTCTGGCTGCACCACTTTTTCACGATGGGTTCGGGCGCGGACGTGAACGCGTTCTTCGGCATCATGACGGGTATCATCGCGATTCCCACGGGCGTGCAGATGTTCAACTGGGTAATGACGATGTTCCGGGGACGGATCCGCTTCACGACCCCCATGCATTATTTTTTGGGATTCGTGAGCCTGTTTACCTTCGGCGGCATGGCGGGAGTGCTCCTCTCGATTCCCGGAGCCGATTTTGAATTGCACAACTCGCTTTTCCTCGTCGCCCATTTCCATACGATGATCGTAAGCGGCGGCCTGTTCGGCATTTTCGCCGGCATCGTGTATTGGTTCCCGAAGGTCACGGGATTCAAGCTGAACGAACGGCTCGGCATCCGCGCGTTCTGGCTCTGGCTTGCGGGATTTTTCCTTTCGTTCACGCCGCTCTATATTTTGGGGTTCATGGGCGCCACGCGCCGGCTCGACCACTACGCCGTCACGGCCGGCTACCAGCCCTACTTCATCGCGGCCGCGATCGGCATCTGTTTGATCGCGCTCGGCGCCATCACGCAGTTGTGGCAGGTCGTCGTGAGCACGAAAGAACGGAAGCAGAACCAGGATACGACGGGAGATCCGTGGGACGGCCGAACGCTCGAGTGGTCGACGCATTCGCCCGTGCCGTTTTACAGCTTCGCCGTGACGCCCGAGGTGCATTCCCGCGACGCATTTTGGGAGACTAAGATCGGTCGGAAAGAGCTTCCGCCTCCCGGGATCTCTTTAAGTCGGCGGGAAGCCATTCCTCCTTCTACTAAAAAATACGAGGACATTGAAATGTCCGCGAACACGGCGATGGGGATTTATCTCTCGGCGTTTGTGTTTCTCTTCGGGTTCGCGGCGGTGTGGCACATTATCTGGCTCATGCTCGCGGGTGTCATCGGCGCGATTGCGTGCGTGATCGTCCGCTCGTTCGACGAGCATACGGAGTATACGCTGACCGCCGCGGAGGTCGAAAAAATCGAGATGGCAAGAAAACTTCCATGAAAGAAGAAATAGCGGACGATAAATCAATTTTCGGTTTTTGGGTCTATTTGATGACCGACCTTATTCTTTTCTCCGTGCTTTTCGGCGCTTATGCGGTGCTCCGGGGGAATACGTTTGGCGGACCGGCGCCCCGGGATCTCTTCAGCCTGTCCTCGGCGCTTACAAGCACCCTCGTCCTTCTTACCTCGAGCTTCACCTGCGGGCTCGCGGCGATTGCGGCTCAGCGCGGAAAGCGCAACGGCACAATCGCCTGGCTCACGGCCACGTTCGCGCTGGGAGCTACGTTCCTCACGCTCGAACTCGCCGAATTTTCACGGTTCGTCGCCACGGGCGCGAGCTGGCAGAGGAGCGCCTTCCTCTCTTCTTTCTTTACGCTCGTGGGCACGCACGGCCTGCACATTGCCGTGGGGCTTTTGTGGATCGTTGTCGCCGTGATCCAGGTCCGCCTCCGCGGCCTCACGCCCGCCACGACTTCGAAACTCACCCGCTTCACTCTTTTCTGGCATTTCCTGGATATCGTCTGGATATTCATCTTCACCACCGTTTATCTTCTGGGAATTATATGAATGAACGCTTGACCATAAAACGCTATACGATCGGTTTCATCCTCTCGGTGCTGCTCACTGTGACGGCGTGTTTACTGATCTTCATTCACGACCAATCCGGCCATGTGATTTTCACCCATCCATTCCTCCGCGTTTCGGTCGTGGTACTTGCTCTCGCGCAATTTATCGTCCAGCTCATCTTTTTCCTGCATCTTGGGAGCGAACGGGGACCGCGCTTCAAGCTCGCGGCCTTTGCCTCGACCATCGGTATTGTTCTCATTGTCATTATCGGTTCCATCTGGATCATGAACCATCTGAACTACAACATGATGTCGTCGACGCAGCAGATGAACGCGTACATTCAGAGCCAGGACGGATTATAACGTTCGTCCGGAAGCGGTGAAGAGTTTTTTGGGCTCAACTAATGTCGTTCCCGCGAAGGCGGGAATCCACGCTCCCGGAAGTTTTTCTTAAAGCATGGATCCTCGCCTTCGCGAGGACGACACGAAAAATATGATCAAAAGCTACTACGAACTCACGAAGCCGGGACTCATTTACGGCAATATCGTCACGCTCGCCGCGGGTTTTGCGCTCGCCTTACGCGGCGGCAATTTCATTTTTTTGCTGCTCATTCCCGCTTTCCTGGGCCTCGCGCTCGTGATCGCCTCGGGCTGTGTCTTGAATAACGTCATCGATCGCGATATCGATTCAAGGATGGAGCGCACGAAAAGCCGCGCGACCGTGACCGGCGCGATCTCGAAACGCAACAGCATCATATACGGCGTTATTCTCGGCCTAGCGGGTTTCGCGATCCTTGTGTTGTATACGAACTTACTCACCGCCGGCGTCGCGCTCGCGGGATTTATCGTTTACGTCGGCATCTACAGCCCGATGAAAACCCGCAGCGCGCATGCGGCGCTCGTGGGGAGCTTTGCGGGCGCCGTGCCGCCGGTCGTGGGCTACGCGGCCGCGAGCGGCCGACTTGATGCCGGGGCGTTTATCCTGTTCGCGATGCTTGTTCTCTGGCAGATGCCGCATTTCTACGCGATTGCGATCCGCCGGCAGGAGGATTATGCCGCGGCGAAGGTTCCCGTAATGCCCGCGCGGAAGGGGATCCGCAGTACGAAAATACAGATGCTGCTCTATATAATAGCTTTCATCGCAGCCGCTTTAATGCTCCCGACATTCGGCTATGCCGGTCCCGCGTACCTCGCGCTTGCGCTTATCCTCGGCGCGGCATGGCTCGCGCTTTGCATAAGAGGATTTTGGATTTGCGACCATCGCGAACCCGGCCCGGCGCCGAGCGTATTACATACAACGATCGTTGCATTTAATACACGAAATAGCGCGTGGGCGAAACAGATGTTTTCTCTCTCGCTTGCCGTGCTTATGACGATTTGCATTGCCATCATCGTGCGGTTGTAGTATGCTCGTGCGTAGCGGATGCATGAGAACTTGATCCATGCGGAGAAGAGGAGTTATCGATGACGATACAGCATTTGATCTTGTACGCCGGGCTTGCCGTTGCGGCCATCGCGTTCGTCCGAGGCGTGTTCGCCGGCTGGAATGCGAAGAAGAAACGACGTGAAGACCACGGGTCGGTTTCGGCACATCGCAAAGCGATGATCCTTGCCTTTTACTGCATGTGGGGCTTCGTCGTGCTCATTGAATTGATTATCCGGCTTACGAGCGGTGTCGAGCGCCTCGATATGCTTTTCGCCTTGCATCTCTGTTTCGCACTGCCGTTTCTCCTCGTTTTTTTTCCTCTGACCATATGGGTTTTGAACGGCGAGAAAAGCCGGCATCATGCGAAGAGCGCATATGCTACGATCGTCTTCTTCCTTTGCACGGTCGCGACCGGCATCCCGCTTATCCACCATATCCGGTTTGTTCATTGGATCTAATCTGTTTTTCGTACGCCCTCTGTGTAAACGGGGCGTTTTTTTATTCGGCAGCTCCTTGCGCCGATTATCGCTCGAATAAAAAAATCGCCGCGAAGCGGCGGTATATCAAAGTGCGTCCTCGCGGCATTTTCAGGCAGTTTTTATTTGGTCACGGCTTGCGGATGTCCATCCAGTCGGATCTCCATTCCTTTTTCTCGTCGATCAGCGCTTTGGAAGGATACTGAGCCAACCAGTGCCCGTCTTTGTCGAGGAAGGTGATCACGTCTTTCTGCGAAACTCCCTCCGGTAGCCCGATCACCTCGCCTTTTTCGCCTATCGTGACCGGCCAGGAAGGATGGCTTTTCCGCGCCTCGATCTCTTCCGGGGTCAGCGCTTTCCGCGTTCGAATATCCACGATCTCTGCAGATCGGGCACCTTCTTTTTTCTCCGGTTGTTCCTCTGGGCCGTGCTCCAATGCTTCCGCTACGTTCTTCATGCGGTCAGTATAAGCCGCGCAATAGTTTGATGCAATGCCCGGCACCGGCCGCGCATTGACCCGATCGAAATTTACTGTTATAGTCCTCCCAGTTATTTAGAACGCGATCATTTTGGAGTTCGCAATGTCAAAGCGAAAAAGCACGGAAACGAAATTTCCCATCGGCAAGATCATCCGCAGTTGCCGCCTCGCGCGCGGCTTGTCGCAGGGAGATCTGCGTGAAGGAATACATCCGGTGGTGCTCTCGCGCATCGAAAACGGAGAAGATATTCCGTCTCTCGGAACACTCGCGAAACTTGCCGATATCATGCGAATGCATATCGCCGATTTCTTCGCGGGCACCGAAACCGCGGAGGATCTGCGTAGCGCCTTGGACGGGGCGGAGCTCACGGGCGACGAATTCCGGCTGCTTTACGAGATGAAACGGCTAGCAAGCGGGCTTTCGAAAGAAGATAAAGTGTTCGTTCTTGGCATGGTGCGCCATGCCGCGGCGCATTCTTAAGGCAGGGACGCGATGCGTCCATCCGGCAAATAAAAACGAAAAGCCGTCCGTGAAGAATTCATGGACGGCTGATTTTTTTTCTTAGCACAAACTTAATGTATCCCGTGGCATCTTTTACGAAGAACGTTAAAATTCAGGAGGATTCTATGTCGGCTATCGTACTGCCGATGAGGCCGAAAACGGAATGCGGGTCCGCGAGAAGCGGGAAACCGGAAATGGCGGTCGATTTGGCAACGCTTTCGGAGCGCCTCAACGAACTTCGATGGCGGGATATAAAGCGTCCGCTTTCGCTTGAAGAAGAAGAGGAATTCATACGGTTACGGACGGCGTATGCGTTATATACGTTTTATGCGCGCTAAAGCGTTTTTACCCTCCCCTGTTTTGCTATCGCAAAACGCGGGAGGGTCTTTTTTTTTGCGAAATGGCTCTTTTCCCGCCATCGCGCAAAGCGTGGGAATTTTTTTCTGATGTGGCGGCAACGGGTGCGTTCAAAAATTATTCCTTATTCATTCTCGGCGTATCCGCTATCATCCGACCTGCGCCGTATCGGTTGCGCCGCCGCCGTTGCCTTTTGGGTCGATATAGCCGGAGCGCCGGCTGAAACCGCGCCGTTGCCTTGCGCCGCCGGCGTGTTCGGCGATGCGGGAGCGATGGGCGCACCGCCGGAATTGCTCTGCCGTAATAAAATCCCCAGGACGACGAGCCCCGCGACAAGAAAAGCGTTGAATGCGAATAATTTGTTGTCGGTCATGGTCGGGAAGGTTTTATACTAGGCGAATCCAGGGAAGAAATCGCTCTTTATTTTAAACCTCGACACGCCCATATTGCGCAATGTTTTCCCGAATGCCTCGACCATGGTATGCGGCCCGGAGAGATAGAACGTGCGGTCGCGGTAGTCGGGGATGTATTGCGCGATGAGGCGGGCGTCGATGGCTCCCTTATACATTCCCGGCGCGGGCGCTTTTTCGTCCGTCAGCGAATAGGTGGTCGCGATGCCGAGCTCGTTCCTGGCCCGGTCAAGAATGTCGCGGTACGCGATGTCAGCCGCCGTTTTATTCGCATAGAGCAGCGTGATCGGCCGCGCCTCTTTCTTGTCCAAAAGGTATTGAAGCATACTGCGGAACGGCGTGATGCCGATGCCTCCGGCGATGAAGACCAGTTTTTTCTTCGGATCTTTCGGCAAAACGAACCCGCCTGCGAGGTGCGCGGCGGAAATTTCATCGCCGTTTTTCATGGAACCGAGCGCCCGCTTGAACGTGCTCGCTTGCGGATAAAATTTTACGCCGAGCCGTACGGTGTTTTCCGTTGGCGAAGAAGCGATCGTGAAGTAGCGGCGGTTGCCGCGGTTGTCGGGATAACGGTGCACAAGCGTCCATTCCATGTATTGGCCGGGGGCGAACGAAAACTTCCTGTCGGGGGTGAACACGAAGTCGTAAGCGTCGTGCGCCGCATTTTCGACGGCGGCGAGCGTGAGTATGTACCGCCCTTTCGGGCTTACGATGTACGAGTACACGTTGCCGATGAGCAACGCCAATTCCGGGGTGAGATAGAACGAGCCGATATGGACATTGGGAGCGAAAAGAAATCCGACAAGTGCGCCGTATGCGATGCGCAGTGTCCGGTTCGGCGGCGTGGTCAGGGGCTCCGTAAGCATCACAAATGCGAAAAAGAAGA
>DATLTV010000046.1:0-2794 GCA_035533375.1 Minisyncoccota bacterium | reverse complement strand
AGAACCCATCTCAAAAATACCGCGTAGCCGCGTTTCGCGCTCTTTTCCCGATCCCGCAAGGCTTGCCGAGGAAGCCGTACCCTTGCGGTACGGCGACGAGGCGTAACGCGGCGGGGCGGGAAAAGAGCCGAAACCCTTGGGGATATGGCCTCGCTTCGCGATGCCATTGTCGCCGCGGACTCGGCGTACCCAAGGGTACGCCTTCATCCTTGCTTCGCGGCCTCGCGAAGCGCGGCCGATATCGCGGCCCGCGGTATTTTTGAGATGGGTTCTAACCTCTTCAGGAATGAAAACCTGCGCTATAGGGAAAATCATGCAGTTGCGCGGTGCCTTTCGCCAAAAAAAATCCGCCAGCATTGCAAGCTGGCGGTTTTTGGAATTGATTCTAAGAATAAATTCCCCAAACTACTTCCACGATAAGGCCGAGGAGGCAGCCGAGGGCTAGGAGGATCACGCCGACAAAGAGAAATCGCTGGAATATCGCCGGGGACACGAGATAATCCACGGTTTTCGTTTCCGCTTTCTCGGTCCGATTGATATCCTCGAAAGCTTTCCGTATCGCGCCCGGATCCTGGATGCGATAATACTTCCCGCCGATCGCGGTGACCCCCTGGATTACCTGCTGAGCCATGAAGTCATCGTCTCCGTCATCCAGCCATATGATATACGGAACGATGTGATTCGCTTTCATCTCCTCGAACTCTTTGACCGGATAGTCTGACGTTTCGGCATCGGTCACGATGAGGAGCGATTTTCTCTTCACTTTCGGATTGCCTTCCAGCTTGAAATACTTGATGATCGCATCGAGCGCGACGTCCATTTCCGTGCCTCCCTCGCCGTAGATTTCCCGGCAGAAATGCGCAGGAACTCCGGAAACGAAAGAATTATTACAGGAGGAATACAAGATGTACGGCGCGTCTTCGGCGACGAACTCGTACGCGTCATCGTCCGTCGTGAAATCTTGCAGCTTGTACGGATGATCCGAGAATTCCCAGAACGACGCGCGGTCGTGCTGGCCGCGGCGCATGGCGAGGAATTCGAGAAGTGTTTTTCGCGCAAGCGACGCTTTTATTTTTCCCGTCTGCCGGAAAGGTTCTCCCATCGAGCCGGAAACGTCGATCAGATCGACTCGTTCCCGTGTCTGGAACACGTGTATCTTGTTCGTTTTCGGGAGATGCGGTTCCGCAAGCGCGAGAAGCATAAATACAATCCCGATGGCGACGATTCCTTTTGCAAGAAGCCGGGCCGCCTTCGGAACCATCCCTTCGCGGAGATCCGCCGGAATAGCATGTCCCGAGTGCGCACGTCCGCGATTCCGCTTGCGATGAATAAAGAGCTTGAGGATGAGCACGCAGAGAATGAACCCTGCGATGCCCGCCGCCCAAGCTCCTGTTTCGAACCGCACCTCACTGAAATCGGTCGTTCTGAATTCCAATATTTTTTCCGATATGAATCCGGAAAGTTCGCGGAGCGGTATCACCGGAACCACCTCCGAAGCCACAAGCTTCGGTATGCGGAACCGATGCGCTTCACCGCGAACCGCAGTTCTTCGGAGCTCACGCTTTCGCCGGAATCCATGCGGACTTCCATCACGGCCAACCGGGCCGTGATTGCCGCAAGGACTTCCTTGCGCTTTCCCTTGAGCGCCGCGGAACCCACGCATGCCGCGAGTTCACGGGGCGTATGGGACCTGCGGGCTTTCGGAACCTCAAGCATGATGAGCGAACGCATGAGATCGAAGATTCTTTTTTCGATCATACGCCGCCATTCATCGCCTTCCGCAGGATTTCGCGTGAGCTTCGTGAGCGCACGGAGTTCGTTGCGGAACGATACATCATCGCGCTCGATCATGATCGAATCATCCGACGCGTCTTTGCTTTTTCCGGTCGCTCCGCCCCGCATGCGCCGGACGAACCGCCGCAGGAAGAACAGGAATCCGGCAAACAAAGCGAGGACGATTGTCCCTGACGCAGCCTTGAGTAAACGCGCCTCCCGCTCCGCGTTGCCGAATTGCATCGCGTCGCGGACATAAAGCGGCGTTTTCTTCGTAAGCGTCGTCACGTACATGATCGGCACTGCCTCCGTTTCGAATGTCTTCACGTCCGCATTCGCCGCGTCCGACGGGTTCGATCCGACCGTGCGTATCGCCCAATAGAACGGGATCTTCGGCACCCTGAGGTCGCCCTTCTTGAGGCCGATGATCCGCAGTGTGTACTTGAAATTCCATTCATACTCGCCGCCGTTCTTTCTCTTATCCGATGCATCGATCTTCACGACCTCGAACGGAGCAAATGCCGCGTCGCTCATCTGATTTCTGAGCACCACTATCTCTTTGCCCGTATTCGCAAGATCGAGATAGCGCACCCGATAGGTGATCGTGAACGGCTCTGCCGTCTTCACGACCGTGGGTGTTGGCAGTAAGGTGTCGACCGCAAAAGGCGAAACTTCTTCCTGCGCCGCAAGCGTTCCCGCCGCGCAGGCCAAGGCAAAACACAGAAACAACAGCCGTTTCATGATCCCTCCTTTCTTTCCGCGAAAAACGCGGTAAGTTGTTCAAAATGACTGCCGTACGTGAGTACTGCCGAATCAATGCCTTTCTCCCGAAGCGCTTCGCGGAATTTCTCCCGCCGGGCTTCGATTACTTTCCGCAAAATGGGCAGCTTCCGCATGGGAACCACCGCTCTTTCTCCGGTTTCCCTGTTTTCGACGGCGACCGATCCGAAGCGGCTTTTTGCCTCGAATTCCCGCTCGTCATCGAGCATGAGGAATATGCATTCGTGCTTCGGAGCGCGCC
>DATLTV010000045.1:0-7341 GCA_035533375.1 Minisyncoccota bacterium | reverse complement strand
AGAAAACCGCGGTCTCCTTCCTTAATTTTTCCATCGCCTTTTTTGAGTAGATAATGCTTCCGCCGGGGGAAAATACCGCGCGATCGAGATCCAGGGCAAGCGCATATTTTTCCTCCAAGCCAAGAAGGGCGCTCTCTCCTTGCACGTTCGCGATCGTGTCGTGGCTCTCGCCTCCTTTTTCTTTGATGAACAGATCGAGGTCGATAAAGCGGAACGAAAGCCGCTTCGACAGCAATTTGCCAATCGTCGACTTTCCCGATCCGGGCATGCCGATCAACGTGATTCCCGTGCGCTTCATGAGAAGATCGTATTTTCCAAATATCCTTTTTCCACCATCAGTTCGGCGATGAGGATCGCGCCGCCGGCCGCGCCGCGGACGGTATTGTGCGAAAGCGCCACGCATTTCCAGCCGAGCACCGGATCTTCCCGCAAACGGCCGGCGGTAATACCCATGCCGCCTTCGAAATCACGGTCGAGCCGCGCTTGCGGCCGATCGTCCTCATCGAAATATTCGATGAATTGTTTCGGTGACGAGGGAAGGTTGAGCCCGTCCAGAGGATTTTTGAAGTTCCGTATTGCCTCGATCAATTCGCTCTTTGATGGCTTCCTTCCGAAACGGATATTGATTGCCGCCGTATGGCCGTCGGAGACGGGGACGCGGATGCAATTCGCGGAGATCCTGGGAACGTCCGCCGGCACGAACGTTCCGTTTTCCATCTTCGCCCAAATTTTCATCGGCTCTTTTTCCGATTTTTCTTCTTCGCCTTTTATAAAAGGCATGACATTGTCGATCATCTCCGGCCAGCCGGCGAATGTTTTTCCCGCGCCGGAAATCGCTTGATAAGTCGAAACGACCGCTTCGAGCGGTTCGAAGCGTTTCCAGGCGTGCAGCAAAGGCACGTACGATTGGATCGAGCAGTTCGGTTTCGCGACAATGCATCCGGTCTTCCAGCCGCGGTTCTTCCGCTGTATTTCGATCATCCGCAGATGCTCCGGGTTGATCTCGGGCATGATGACGGGAACATCTTCCGTCCAGCGGTGCGCGGAATTATTGGAAATAACGAGTGCTCCCTTCGCGGCATAACGTTCTTCGATCTTCCGGATAAGATCCTTATCCGCGCCGATGGCCGAGAAAAAAATGCGGGCGCTCCCGCAAGCCGCGTCCAGGTCTTTTTCGATCGAATGGACGGTAAGCGATTGCGCGGCATCGGGCACGGGGCATTGCTGTGCCCATTTTCCCGCCACGGCTTCGGCATAGGTCTTCCCCGCCGACCGTTCGGAGGCCGCGAGGTACACTGTCTCGAACCAGGGATGGTCCTTGAGGAGCGCCACGAACCGCTGGCCTACCATGCCGGTCGCCCCCAAAATCCCTACCGGTATTTTTTTCGCGGTCATAGGTTATGTAAAAAATTTTTCATGGACGACATTCATCGCCTTCCGCATATCCTTTGAAGCTACGACGAACGAGATATTCCGCTCCGAGCTTCCTTGGGCAATCGCGGAAATATTGATCCGATGCTCGCCCAAAGCATGAAATAGTTTCCCCGCGGTGTCAGGAATCCCTTTCATGCCTCCGCCCACGACCGCAATAATGGCCCGCTCCGAAAGTGCGGAAAGGAAAACTTTTTTATCCTTTATATCATCGGCGAATTCTTTCCGGAGGGCCTTAATCGCCGGCCGGCCTTCGGCGCTCTTGATCGCAAGGCAGATGGTATGCTCCGAAGACGCCTGGGAGATCAAAATGACATTCGCTTTTGCCCGCGCGGTCGCGCCGAATACGCGCGCGGCGCTCCCGGGAATGCCCGCGAGGCTCGTGCCGCTCAAATTAACGAGCACGATGCCGTCGATTGCCGCCACTCCTTTGATAGGCATGTTCTTATCGGTGGACGGGGAAATAAGCGTCCCGGGAGCTTTCGGATTGAACGTATTTTTGATGAGGATGGGAATTTTTTTTCGGATGGCGGGCAGCATGGTCGCCGGATGCACCACTTTCGCACCGAAGTAAGCCATCTCGATCATCTCTTCGTAATCGATGCGCGGGAGCGTTTTCGCGCCGGGAACGACGCGCGGGTCCGCGCTCATCACTCCCGTCACGTCCGTCCAAATCTCAATCGCACGGGCATTGAGCGCCGCGCCGAAAAGCGCCGCGCTGTAATCAGATCCTCCCCTTCCGAGCGTCGTCGTTTCGCCCTGCGCGGTCGAACCGATGAATCCGGTTACCACCTGCGTTTGCGCATGCAATCCGAAATAATCATTTATTTTCCCGTAGGAAGCGCGCACATCGACGTTCGCATTGCCGAAATTTTGGTCGGTTTCAAGAACGGAACGCGCATCGAGAAATTCCGCCGGGAGCCGGGCGGAGCTCATCGCGCGGCTTATAATGAACGCCGCAAGCCGCTCGCCGAAGCTCATCACGAAATCGAGCGTTTTCGGGGAGATCTCACGGACAAGGCGCATTCCCTGCAGCGCTTCTCTCAATTCGCCGAAAAGAGAATCAATCTCCGCGAGAGCGGCTCGTCGGTGTTTCGGCAAAATCAAGACGTGCGCGACATCGAGGTGGCGCTTCGAGAGCGCCGCAAGCGCCGGGAGATATTCCTTATTCCCCTTCGAAGCGATCTCCGCGATCCTCAAAAGTTCATCGGTCACGCCTTCGAACGCGGAAACGACGATCGCGACTTTTTCCTTCTCGCGGGCATCGCGGACAATACCCATAACCTTCTTTATCCGTTCCGGAGTTCCGACGGACGATCCTCCGAATTTGAGAATCTTCATAAGTACTATTGTAAGGAAAAATTGCAGAATGGTCTATCTTCCCGAAAAATCGGCGGATTCGTTCCGCCCGGCGGAAGATAAATAAAATTCCCGCACCAAAACGCGTGCCGGGATACGGAGGAAGGCCAAAGGACCGGAGTTCACGAGGGCTTAAGTCGCAAAATGCAAAGTCCGGAACGATGCGCGGCCGACGGGATTCAAACCCGTGATCTTCCCCGTGACAGGGGGACGTGTTAATCAGGCTACACCACGGCCGCAATATAGAACCCATCTGAAATGCAGCCATCCGACTCTCGCGGTCATTTTCGGCTGCACATTCGTGCTACTGCACTCAGTATCTCGTCGCCTTCGCTCCTCGGCAAAACGCGAACTTTTCTTTGAAATACCCTCAGGATATTCCTTCGGAAAAGTTAGCGTTTTCGCTCGAAAATCCTTCGCGATATCCGCACGTCTGCTTTTCAGACGGGTTCTAACGCTTTATATTGTAATCAAACAAAGGTAAAAAGTAAATGCTTTCGTCTTTGCTTCCGGTCCTTTTTATAAGCGGAGGTTTTGCCTTCCCGGGGGCGCCGCGCAGGCGCGAAGAGCGCCGAGCGCGAGGTCCGTGTCGACCACGGCGCGACACCGTCCCCGAGAAGGGAAAACCGGGGCGAGTTATACACAGGCGGCGATTTGCCTCAAGTACGCTGCGCGATATAGATTGAAAGCAGATTATTCGGCGGTTCCCGAGGTAATTATGCAAGAAACGAATAAGTGCCCGGAACTCGAGCGTGTCTGCAGCTTCATTGATAAGGATATGGTTATTCCGCAGGAATACGTATTCCACGCAGAGCGTTGCGAGATCTGCATGTTCTGGCTTTCCTATGGCCTCGCCATCCGCGAAGCTTTTTACAAGACCGACCGGATCTTCTTCGACCACCGGGGAAGCACCTGTCCCGAAACGGAAAGTTTCAAAAAATTGCTTTGGCAATCGGTCCGAAACCAGCAATTCCACCCGCTCGTGAGCGAGGAGATGATGAAAACGATCGAGCGCGTTCCGCCCGAAGAAGAGGACGGCGATTCGCAGGATATCTGGAGCCATCAAAGCGAGTGCGATTACTGCCGCGACTACTACCAATCGATCTGCCACACCGCTTCGGTTCTTCGAAAAAAGTATGTGGCCTGCATCGCGTCGGGACAGCCGATTATGCCGCCGAAACATACGGCGAAAGAAATACGTCTTTCGATGATCCAGAGCCATCTGCTTAAATTCGACAAAAACCAAAAGCCCAGCTGACCACTGGGCTTTTTTCTCCCCATGCTACAAAACTGACGATCGTCAGTTTTGTGGCATGGGGTAATTCGATCACCTTAACAACTTCAGGAATTCTTTTTCGTCTATAACGGCCACCCCAAGCTTCTTCGCTTTTTCAAACTTCGAGCCGGGCTCCGCGCCCACGACCAGGTAGTCGGTCTTCGCACTCACGGATTCTGACGCTTCGCCGCCGAGCTCCCTGATCTTTTCCTTCGCCGCCTCGCGGGAAATGGATTCGAGCGTGCCCGTGAGCACGAAGGTCTTCCCGGTTAATTTTTGCGGTTTTTGATTCTCGATCTGCCGCTCAATTTCCACGCCCGCTTTTTCGAGCTTTTCGAGGAGCTTCGTGTTTCTCGATTCGCGGAACCAGCCGTAAATGCTCTCCGCGACCTTCGGACCGATGTCCGGGATTTCCTGCAGGTCCGCTAAGGAGAACGCGCGGAATATACCGAGTATATCCGTAGGTTTCGAGATCCGAGATTTTCCGCCCGAGGCGGATCCGCCTTTGGCGGAAAGATTTGAGATCGTCCGGGCGAGCGCGTTCGCCGTCTCCTCGCCCACGTGCAGGATGCCGAGCGAAAAAATAAATCTCTGTAGTGTCAATTTTTTCTTCGCTTCGACCTCATCCACGATATTCCGCGCCGATTTTTCGCCGAGGCGCGGCAGTGCCGCAATGTCCCCGACGCCGAGCGTGAACATGTCGGCGGCATCGGAGATGAGTCCCTCATCGAGAAACCGGTCAATGATCTTCGGACCAAGCCCGTCGAGATTGAACGCGCCCCGCGAAACGAAGTGGTAGAGTTGCTCGCGATGGCGCGCGCCACAGACGGGGCTCGAACAGCGGGCGATCGCGCCTTCGCGGATCACTTTCGATCCGTCGACCGGGCACTTCACGGGCATCTTGAACTCTTTTTCCTTGCCCGTGCGAAGATCCGTGAGCACCTTCGTAATCTGCGGGATCACGTCGCCCGCGCGGGACACGACGACCGTGTCCCCTATCTTTAATCCGAGCCGCCGGATCTCGTCCTCGTTGTGGAGCGTCGCATGCGTGATCGTCACGCCGCCCACGCTTACCCCTCGCATGACGGCGACGGGCGTGAGCGCGCCCGTACGCCCCACCTGGACTTTGATATCCTCCACAATCGTTGCCGCTTCTCTCGGCGAAAATTTATACGCGATCGCCGCGCGCGGCGCCTTGCCGATGATCCCCGCCCGCTCGAACGCGACATTATCGTTTGTGATCACGACGACGCCGTCAATCTCATAATTCAGTTTTTCACGGTGCGCTCCCCAATGTTCGCGGAAGTCGAAGACTTCCTTCAGGTTTTTTGCCGCTTTGTTATTCGGGTTCGTCTTGAAACCGAATGCCTCGAGCAGGAGATGCTCTTCTTCGTGGTAGGTCTGGCCGATATCCGTCACGATGTCGTACTGGAAGGAATCCAGGCGGCGGCTCGCCGTAACCTTCGGATCGAGCTGGCGAATCGAACCGGCGGCGACGTTCCGCGGATTCGCGTATGCTTTTCCGCCATTCGCGGCCTGCGTCTTGTTCATGCGCGCGAATTCTTTTTTAGTGAGAAACACTTCGCCGCGGACAACCAGACGAGAAACCGGTAATCGGTAATCGGCAATTGGCAAGCCAAGTTTTTTTAGATTCTTTTTAACTTCATCAGGATCATTCAACCGCAGCGGGATCGCTTCGACCGTCCGTAAATTCTGCGTCACATCCTCGCCCACCATGCCGTCGCCGCGCGTGGAACCGCGGACGAATATGCCATTCTCGTATTCGAGCTCGATGGCCAGCCCGTCGATCTTCAGTTCGCAATAAAAAAGAGGTTTGCGGCTTGAGATCTGAGATTTTCCGCCCGAGGCGGATCCGCTTTCGGCGGAGAGATCTCTTCCAAGATAGTTCTCCAGCCGCTCAAACCATTCTTTCATGTCTTTTTCCGAAAACGCGTCGTTGAAGGACGTCATGCGCACATCATGCCGCACTTTTTTGAACTCTTTGAGCGGTTTCCCCGCCACCCGCTGCGTCGGCGAATCGGGAGTCACGAGATCGGGAAATTGCTGTTCCAGATCGAACAGTTCTTTTTTGAGCGAATCGAGCGCACTTTCCGGAAGCTCGCCTTTGTCGAGGACGTGGTACGCGTACCGCTCGCGGTTAACGAGCTTCTTCAGGTGATCGATACGCTCCTTGGCTTCTGCTTTGGTCATAATCGAATTATACCGCGCGAGATATCGAATAAAAAATGAAAACCGGGGTCCGATAAAAGCCGGGTCCGATACATTTGTCGTCGTCCGCCCCGTATCGCGGTACGGGGCAGGCTCCGGCGGACGATCCATGCTTCCAGGTAGCGTTTTTTGAAAGCATAGACCCTCGCCGGAGCCTATCCCCGCGCAGGCGGAGACGAGGGCGACACACTTACGGGAACGTCGTCGTAGCGCTCCCAAGAAGCACAATGAACGCGCGCTGGGCGGTGCCGGCGGTGCCCTGCGAGTAGAGTGTCTGCGTCGAGCTGTTGATGCTCTCCGAATAGGTCGCGCCGTTCGCGATCTTCGGAAGGCTCCCGTCCGGGCACAGGGTCGTGGGATCGTCAAAATATTGATACAGCCCGCATTCGACGCCGGCATCCGCGGCGAAAATCGCTTTTGCCGAATCGGCAGCGTCGGTCGTCTGGCGGATCTGGTACGTCATGATAAGCCCGGCTATCGTCGTCGCGCCCAAGATCGCCCCGCCGAGCGTAAGCACGGTGAGAATCATGGCCTGGCCATTCCTTAGCTCGTTAGCTCGTTGGCTCTTTGGCTCTTTAGTCATGCTTCTATTTTAACATTTTACTGCATTTTTTTCGACCAAAAGATCAACTGCTGCCGCCTAAGAGCGGCGGTAGTTCATCCTCGCCCCGTATCGCGGCACGGGGTAAACTCCGGCGATGACCCGGAATAATTTGATCTCTCCGCAATCCATCCCTCGCTTGCGGCGGGAGTATCATTGCGGGAGAAACATAAAAAAGGCCCCGGGCGATTGCTCGCCGGGGGCCGGGTTGACTTACTTTAAACTACCGGATGAGGAGATCCGACATGCGGACGACATACGCCGCGCCACCGGAACTCGCGATGATCAGGCGACCATCAGCCGAACGGTCAAGGCCGGACCCGAAGAACGCGGAATTCTCGCCCGTGATCGAAAACAACGTGACTGTGGAGACATCGACGTTGTTTGCCGTCGGCAGATTTGAGCCCGGAATGATGATGACCTTGCCCTGATTCTGGTTGAACTT
>DATLTV010000044.1:0-2572 GCA_035533375.1 Minisyncoccota bacterium | reverse complement strand
CTCGTGCAAACCGGATACGCGGGAAAAGACGAGCGATACAAAGCAAAGCCCGATTTTATTGCGAAGGACCTGATGGCCGCCGTACGCATAATTAAAAAGCATGGAAAATAAGATTACCCAAGCCGTCATTCTCTCCGCCGGACTTGGCACGCGCCTACGGCCCATAACCGATAACATTCCGAAGGTCATGGTGCCCCTGGCCGGTAAGCCGCTTTTGGAAAGACACATCCTTCAATTCAAAAAGTACGGCGTGAACGAATTTTTCGTGAATCTTCATTATTTGCCGGACGCAATCAAAAATCATTTTGGCAATGGATCAAAATGGGGCGTCCGTATTCATTACGCATTTGAACCCGAGATCCGCGGGACGGCCGGCGGCGTAAAACAGTTCGAGCCTTTGCTCGGGGAAACATTTTTCGTGATCTACGGCGACATGTACAGCGAGCTTGATTATGGAAAGATGGCGGAAGCGTTTGTGGCGAAACCTGCGGATACCGCTGGCATGATGACCATAAGCGAGAACGATCATCCGCACGATTCCGACCTCGTGGAGGTGGCCGACGACCTCCGATTTTTCAAGGTGCACGCGAAGCCGCACAAAGAACTGCCCGCGACGCGGAAAGCGCTTGACGCCGCATATATTTTCCGAAAAAAAATATTGAAATATATTCCCGCCGGGAAATATTACGAGATCGATCACATGCTTCTTCCCGAAATCATCGCGCGCGGCGAAAAATTCTACGGTTACGAAACCGGCGATTTTCTCTACGACATAGGCACGATGGAGCGATATGAAACGGTGGAGCGACGTCTTGCGGATGGGCACGGATAGAAAACGGCGTTTCTCGCTCTGCTTTGCATGCCCGGAATCCCTATTTTCTTTGTTGATTTTTTGTCAACAAAAAGAGAAGTCGGCGAGAAAAGTCCAGAACTCTTACCGGCTAATTCGTACGAATTAGCCGGTAAGGTCGACGAAGCTCATTGCTCTCATCCAATCGAATGAAGGTAATGATGTGGCGTGGGCGGCGAGTCGGATGCGGGCGAGATTCGGGGGCGTGTTTATACCCTTCCCGGTTCCACGGGCGCCAAAGATTCGACGGGCGCGTCCGGGCGCAGGATCAGTTTCATTTCTTTGATGAGCGGTTCGCGAAGGAAGAAAAGTATTCCTGCATAGACGGCGCCGGAGATCGCGATATTCACAAGGACTTCGAGGCCCGCGGCATTGAGTCCGAAGGCGACCGCGCCCATTGCGGCGGCCGCGAGGAAGACGCGCGTGAGGTACGGCAGTACTTCAAAGCGATTTGTTCTTTTCGCGATCCACCAGAGATAACGCATGCTGATAAATTGGGCGAGGAAAGTGGCGATCGCCGATCCCGTGATGCCGAGATGCGGAATGAGGAGGAAGTCGAAGAGGATATTCAAAGTTCCCGCGATGACGCTGTTCAGGATGAGCGTGCGCTGGCGGTCGTACGAAAAAATGAGGCCGGAGAATATGACTGCGGGGAAGTCGGCGAGGATCGTGAGGATGAGGATTTGAAAAGAAGGAATACCGCCGGCATACGCCTGTCCGAAGATGAGGAGTATGAGCGGGCCGCCGAGGATGAAGCCGCCGATCGCGATAGGGATGCCGAAGGCGAAGGTAAGGCTCACGAGCCGCTCGATTACGCGGCGCATTTTCGCGTTATCTTTGTTTGCGAGCCGTGAAAATGTCGGCAGAGCGCTTATGCCGATGATCGCGGGGATGAGATATATGAGTTGCACGATGCGCTGTGCGGCGGAATAGAGTCCGACGTCCGTTGCCGATTTGAGCCAGCCGATGATGAGAATATCGGCGTTGAGCATTAAGACGCCCAAAATTCCCGAAATGGCGAACGGCCATGCCGAAAGGAATATCATTTTGAGCGTTGACTTCGAAAAGTTGCGGAGCAGTCCGCCGAGATGGTTTTTGAGCAACCAGTAGGTGGCGATCAGACCCACGGAATCGCCGATCGCGTACGAAAGCGCGAGCGATTGCACCGACTTCGAGAGCAGGAGGAAAACGATGCCGAAGGCGAGAATTGCGACGTTCGTGAGAATGTAGAGCGCCGCTTCCCACTCCATTTTTTCGAGTGAGCGAATGATATTGAAGCCGAAATCGCGGAACGTGTCGAAGATGAGCACGAAAATGATGATGCCGAGGATCGAGTTCACCTCTTTTACGCTCGTTACGTGCGGCGTGATGAAAAGCACCGCGAGAATGCCGAGTGCGAGCCCCACGGTTTTCGTGATGAAAGCCGTCGAGAGCACCTTGCGCCGGGCGGCATCGCCTTCGGCTTTAACCGTCTCGCGAATAAGAATGGAATTGATGCCGATGTCCATGAAGCTCGTGATGAAGGCGACGAGTGAGATGGCGTAGGAAAAAACGCCCCAGCCGTCCGCGCCGAGGAGGCGCGCGGCGTAGATCACGAGCACCGCCCGCAGGGCGCGGCCGCCGAAGTTCGATACCGTGAGCCAGAAGGTGTTTTTGGCCACGGTCTGCCGCGTGCCCTGGTTCTTGAAGAAAAGCGATTTGATTTTTTGCCACATGGATTTA
>DATLTV010000043.1:0-2766 GCA_035533375.1 Minisyncoccota bacterium | reverse complement strand
TTGGTGCATCGCTCGGCGCGCAAGTGGGGATGGGGCAGCGCATCGTTATCAGCCGCGATAGCGATCCCGGTTCGCGCGTGATTTCGCGCGCGCTCGTAAGCGGCCTCATGAGCGCCGGCGTAAACGCCGTCGATATGCAGCAAACTCCGATTCCTCTCACACGGCATCATCTTCGCGACGCGCGGCACTCGGGCGGCGTGCATGTTCGCAAAAATCCGATCGACCGCCGCCGTTCGGATATGATCTTTTTCGATTCGGGCGGATACGATCTCTCGGCGAGCAAGGGCAAGGCGATCGAGCGGTATTTCTTCGGCGAGGATTTTCCGCGCGCGCCGTTCGACAAAGTCGGCACCATCGAGTTCCCAGCGCATACGGGCGAGATTTACACCGCCCGCTTCACGGGCGCGCTCGATGTCGAACTCATCACCCGCTCGCATTTTAAGATCGCGATTGATTACGCGAATGGCATTACATCGACGATCTTCCCGAATATTCTTGGCGCGTTCGGCTGCGAAGTCGTTTCGATCAATGCGTATCTCGAACCAAAGCGCCTCACGCGCGGACGGGAAGAGTTCGACCGCTCGACGCGGCATTTGGCGAATGTCGTGAAATCGCTTGGGTATCAAATCGGATTTATTCTGGATGCCGGCGGCGAGCGGGTGGGAATGGTCGATGAAAGCGGGCATATCTATCTCAATAATAATTTGCTCACGCTGCTCACCAAACTCTTTCTCGAAAGCTCCGCGAAGCGCGGGAGGAAGGTTACGAAAATCGCGGTGCCCGTTTCCGCCACGAGCGAAGTGGAAGAGTTAACGCGCGAGTATGGCGTGGAACTCGTTTATACGAAGAATACCCATGCCGATATGATGCGCGCGGCAAGCGAGGAAGATATTTCCTTCGTTGGTGGGACGCTCGGCGGCGCGATTTTCCCGGATTATTTCTTCGCCGTCGATGGCCTGTTCACGGTTGCGAAGACGCTCGAAATGCTGGCGGTCGTGGAAAAGAATTTAGGCGAAGTGGCGCGCGATATGCCGCGGCACGCGCAGTCGCGCAAGCAGGTGTTTTGCCCGACCGAGGAGCTTGGCAAAGTCATGCGCCATGCGATGGATCACTCGCGCGATATGAAAAAAACTCTGATCGACGGCATCAAATTTTATCCGCGGAATGGCGGCGATGCCTGGGTGCTCGTGCTGCCGGAGAAGGAGCGGCCCTATTGCACCGTCCTCACCGATGCCGCGACACAGCCGGAAGCGGAATCGCTTTCGAAGGAATATGCCGGGCTGGTCGAGGAGTGGCGAACGGCGGGGGAATAAGCAAAGAAATCCTTCAAAATTGCGGGCGCAAGCAGAAGTCTGACGGGGCGGGCCACATCAAGGCCAGGCTTACGGGAAAGCTTTATAAATATCCTTTCGATCCAGGAAACGGTGGAGTGTTAGGGAATCGCCATTGCGGAACAATCCAATCCGATAATTGCCGACGCGAACACGAAAGGCGCTCGTATGACCCTTCATCTTTTTCACATTGGGAAGATCGGAAATTCGTGCGGCATTTTTGAGTTCGACGATTGCTTCCTCCACGGATGTTCGGAGCGCCCGGTCGCGAATAGCCTCCAAGTCTTTGACGAAACGTGAGGAATATAAGACCTTCACGGACGCCGCAAAATTCTCATTACTTCCTCTTCCGGAACGGTATCGTTGGGATCACCCTCAGCCATCAGCGAGAGCAGTCCGATATCTTCTTTTTCGTCCTCGCTGAGCACGCGAAAACGCGCGTTGATTCGTTCAAGCAACCGCTGAATAAGACTCATGTCTTCTTCTCGTGCCGGAGTGATTAATAAGGATTCCATTGTATTAATATAAGAGATTTGTCACTCGCAACGTTCCTATCAAAATCAAGCAGTGTGGCCCATGCTCACCGATGCGGCGACGCAGCCGGAAGCGGAATCGCTTTCGAAGGAATACGCGGGATTAGTGGAGGAGTGGAGGACGGCGGGGGAATGAACGAATAGTTAAATCAACTATTGCAGGTGTTTCCAAGCTTCTTCTTCTTCGGGACTCAGCCATTCTTTCGCAAGCGATTTTTCACTGAGTTGCGAGTTCGCATGGCTTTGCTTCTCGTGCCAACGCCGGGATTCTTCAAGCCATCCGGCTCGCCGCTCCTCCCAATAATATAAAGTGTCCGGGTTGAAATCCGCCCCGTTCGGCCATTCGAGCGTGAAGAGGTCGTCGGTCAGGTGAACTTTATTAAAATACTCAAGCTCTGCAAGTGGAGCATAGAAGCCGAAGTCAATTCCCTTAAGATCGACTTCTTTTTCTACTCTGTCTTCAAACGTCAGTCGCAGCTTCCAGGGGCCTACGATCTCGAAAGCTTTGACGCTGTGCTTAATTAGATAATCCTCGTTCATCTGCGTTTACCCCTCGCTTTCCTGCCGCGCCAGCTTCTCTTTGAGGGCGGAGAGGGAATCGGCGAGCGAGTAGCTCGATGCTCGACTGGACGGGCGATATTCCTTTAGAGTGGTCCGCTGCGCTTCGCGCTCGGCGGCAATGAGCGAGAGCGTGATTTGCGGCATCGCGCGGCTTTCGTGTCGTCCGCCGCGATTGAATTCGATCACGCGCAGTCCTTCAAGTGGCTTCCCAATTTTGAACGTGTCTTCGAGGCGCTCGATGCGGTCGTGGGAAAGCTCGCGGCGCGGCACGAAGCCCTCCGCATTATGCTCGAGCGTGACTACAATTCCGCCGCGATTTATTTCCTTGATCGTTCCATTAT
>DATLTV010000042.1:0-5108 GCA_035533375.1 Minisyncoccota bacterium | reverse complement strand
GGGCAACCGTTCGTTCCAGCAATTTTTCGACAATCAGAATCTGTCGCAGGGCGCGACCGAAAACTACAGCGTGAATTGGACGCCGTCCGCTGCGGGAACGTACACCTTGAAAGCCGGTGTCTTCGGACAAAATTGGTCGTCGCTCATTTACTGGAGCGATACCGTGGCTACGCTTACCGCGGGAACTGTTTCCGTCCCCGCCACACCGACACCGCCCGTCGTAACCTCCGGCGATCCGATCTCCGGCATGAAGCTTTACGTTGATCCGGAATCCCCCGCCGCAACGCAAATCGCCGCCTGGAATTCGACTGATCCCACGGACGCGCAGCACCTCAAAGTGATTGCCGCGAATTCCGAAGCCGCATGGTTCGGGAACTGGAATACGAATGTGACGCAGGACGTGAAAACGTTTGTCGACGCCGCAGCGAATATGAACGCGGTGCCGACGCTCGTCGCTTACAATATCCCCCAGCGCGATTGCGGCGGTTATTCCGCCGGAGGTTCGGATAATCCCGATGGCTACAAGACATGGATCAGCAACTTCGCGATCGGCATCGGCAATCGAAAAGCCATCGTGATCCTCGAGCCGGACGCCTTGGCGCAGATAAGCTGTCTTTCGTCGGGCGACCAGGCAACACGCATGTCCCTCCTCTCCTATGCGATACAGAAATTGAAATCACTCGGCAATACGTCGGTCTACATCGACGCCGGCAATCCGGACTGGATCTCGGCAAGCGACATGGCCTCGCGCCTCTCGACCGCCGGCATTGCGCAAGCGGACGGATTCTCGCTGAACGTCTCGAACTTCTACACGAATGCCGATAACATCTCCTACGGCACGACGCTGTCGGCGCAGGTCAGCGGAAAGCATTTCGTGATCGACACAAGCCGAAACGGCAACGGTTCGAACGGCGAATGGTGCAACCCGTCCGGCCGCGCGATCGGCACTCTGCCTACCGCGCTCACCGGGAATTCCCTTATCGACGCTTTCCTCTGGATCAAGCGCCCGGGCGAATCGGACGGTAACTGCAACGGCGGCCCGTCGGCCGGCACCTGGTGGCCGCAATATGCGGTCGGGCTCGCGACGAACGCCGGATACTAATCTAAAAATAAAAATCCGTTCCGATTCCGATCGGAGCGGATTTTTATTTGTTCCCGAATGGCCGAAGATGCATGGCGGCGATCGCGCAAGGAAACGCGCCTGCGAACATCATCCCGGCGAACGCGGTCAATTGACCGCGTTTGTGAGCACACGCTTCGCCTCGATCAACGCTTCGAGCATGAACCGCAACTCTTTATTTTCCTCCGCGGTAAGCGGCCGGGGAAGATCCCTGAAAGCTTCAAGTCGGGAGAGGAGTGTCGCATATCCTCCGTTGAAATACGCATCAAGATCCTGCTCGCCGAAATCCTCCCAGCGGCCGCTTTTCGCGAATTCGTCGCGGAGCAGCATGCCGCCAAAAACACCGCAGGCCACCGTACAGTCGTTTGTTCGTATCGCGTAGTTATTCATAGTTTGCGGGAATGCTTGAAAATTTATTTTTCGTGACGACGATATGGTCGAGCACGTGGATGCCGAGGATCTTTCCGGCGTCGATCAGCTGTTTCGTGATCGCGATATCGGCCTCGGAAGGAGTCGCGATCCCGGACGGATGATTGTGCGCGAGAATCATGGCGGAGGCGACATGCTCGAGCGCGGGCCGGAATACTTCCCTGGGATGCACGATATTCGACGTAAGACTGCCGATTGATATCACCTCGTCGTGGATAAGATGGTAATGATTGTTGAGATAGAGGCCGCGCAAGTGCTCCTTGGGCAGTTCGCGCATATCCTTCAGATATTCGAACACCTGCTTTGCCGTGCGGATGAAAACGGGCTTGCCGTTCGCCGTTTGGAAAAACCGACGACCGAGCTCGAAACAAGCGACGACCTGGCACGCTTTCACGAGCGGGATACCGAGCGACACCTGGATCTTCTTCGGATCGCGCTCGTGGACGATCGCCTTCTCGCCGTATTCCTTGAGCAGGCGGTTCGACATGCGCAGTACTTCCTCCTTTTTTGTGCCGACGCCGAGGACGACCGCCATAAGCTCGCTCACGGAAAGCGCTTCGGGGCCGTACTTCGCGAGCTTTTCCCGCGGCTTTTCGTCAAGGGGCAGATCGCGAATCTTCAGTATGTATTGCCGTTCCCCGTCAAGCACCGCATCGGTGTCGCGGAGCTCGTAAGAACGAAGTGCGGGATAAAGTGAAGTGATCATCGGAACGTGAGGATATGCATTAATAATAGAGAATGACGGCATAGTGTCAAATTCCACTTTATCTTTATTTTATCTATTTTTTAGAAAGATTTTATCTATATTTGCTATGATGCCGGTAATTACTAATTACCATTAATCAATCCAACCGATGCGCATTTTATTGATCGAAGACGCGGCGGATGTCGCGGATATCCTCAAGTCCCAGCTCGAAGCGAAACCTTTCGCCGTCGATGTCGCCCGCGACGGCGAACGAGGGTCTTACCTCGCCCGCACGAACGGCTACGACCTCATCCTCCTCGACAACCTGCTGCCGAAGAAATCCGGCATCACGGTATGCGGGGAAATACGCGCGGCGGGGAAAAACACGCCCATTCTCGTGCTTTCGGTGAAGTCGGAAACGACGGCAAAAATCGATCTCCTGAACGCCGGCGCCGACGATTATCTCGTGAAGCCGTTTTCCCTGGAAGAACTCTTGGCGCGGATCCGCGCCCTTCTGCGGCGACCCGCCCGAATCGAAACGGAGGTCATGAAAGTGGGCGATTTTATACTCGACGTCAAAAACTGCTCCTTACACCGCGGCAAAAAAGAAATGCACCTCACCCGCAAAGAATTCATGCTCCTCGAATATCTCCTCAAACACCGCGGATCCGTCCTCTCCCGCGCCATGCTTATGGAACACGTTTGGGACATGAGCGTCGACCCTTTTTCGAACACCATTGAATCGCATATTCTGAGCCTGCGGAAAAAACTCGGCGGGTGCGGCAGTCGGAAGCTTATCCAGACGATCTCCGGCCGCGGATATAAAATCGCAGCGGCCTAGGGCTTGCCGGGGAACTCTCTTTTCGACAAGCTCCGGAACCTACCTCAAAAGCCCTTCTAGATTTTTCCGGAAGCATAGATCCTGAACCAAGTTCGGGATGACGGAAAGAGGTCTAGCCGCGATGCGGAATATGGTCGATCCTTCGCGGCCAAAGAAAATTCTATAACTGTATTTTCGAGAAAAGATACGTGCTAATCCCGAGAAACACGACGGTGATTGCGGCGAGGATACCGATATCCACGCTCAGACTGAAGTGCGCCGTGTTTACGAGAAGCCCGCGAAAAGCGTCGATGCCGTAGGTCAGTGGGTCGAACTTCGTAACCGTAGCGAGCGCGGCAGGAAGGCCGGAGAGCGGAAACAAAGCGCCGGAGAGGAAAAAGAGCGGCATCACGAGAAAGTTCATGATGAGCTGGAAGCCCTGCATATCTTCGAGGAGCGAGGCGATACCCGTACCGAGCGCGGTAAACAGAAGCCCCACGAGAAGCATGACAAGGATGGCGGCGGGAACGAGCGCCCAGTTATACGGCCGGAAGCCGAACGCGGTCGCAAGCAGGAGCACGATAATCCCCTGGAACGTGGCAACGGTCGCGCCGCCGAGCGTGCGACCGATCATGATGTTTATGCGCGAGACCGGAGCCACGAGCGTTTCCTTGAGAAAGCCGAACTGGCGGTCCCAGATAAGCTCGATGCCCGAGAAGATCGCCGTGAAAATAATGCTCATGCCGATAATGCCGGGCCCTAAAAATTGGAAATAATTCCCTTGTCCCGCGGCCTGGAAAACCGACCCGAGACCGTATCCGAGCGCAAGGAGGAATAAGAGCGGCTGGCCGAGCGAACCCACGATCCGCGACTTCGAACGTAAATACCGCTTGATCTGCCGGAGCCACAATATGTAGATGGTTTTCATGGGTTTAATTTCAATTTTCAATTATCAATTTTTAATTTTCAATAAATTTACAATTCACATTTTATAATTTACAAACACGCTTGAAAATTGCTTCATTGAAAATTGATTAAAAAAATTAAAAATTGATAATTGAAAATTTACCTCTTCCCTCCTCCTCGCCACATCTTCCCCATCTGCCGCATGCGGTCTTTCGCGGTCGACTCTTCCTCGCGAATGACCGTACCCGTGAACTTCAGGAATGCGTCCTCGAGCGATGAAGTCTGCGTCTGCGCTTTGAGCTCGGCGGAACTTCCGGAAGCGATGATCTTCCCGTGATCGATGATCGCGATGCGATCGGCGATCCGGTCGGCTTCTTCCATGTAATGCGTCGTGAAAAACACCGTGATCTTTTCGGTCTTGTTCAATTCCTTCAAATAGCTCCACATATGATTCCTCGTCTGCGGATCAAGGCCGAGCGTCGGTTCGTCGAGAAAGAGCACTTTCGGGTGGTGCAAAAGCCCGCGCGCGATCTCGAGCCGGCGCTTCATGCCGCCCGAAAATTCCTTGACGAGGCTCTTTCTCCGTTCCCAAATATCCACGAATTTCAGAAGGTCTTCGATGCGCTGCCGGCGGAGCTTTTTCGGCACGCCGTAGAGCACGCCGTGGAATTCCATATTCTCTTCGGCGGTCAGCTCGTCGTCCAGGCTCGGATCCTGGAAAACGATGCCGAAGGACTTCCGCACGGCATCCGCGGCAACCGCAGGATCGTGGCCATTGAGCATCATCGCACCGCTCGTGGGAGTTAAGAGTGTCGTAAGTATTTTGATCGTCGTCGACTTCCCCGCTCCGTTCGGTCCGAGGAACGCGAAAATTTCCCCTTCGCGGACAGAAAAAGAAATATCGTCCACCGCGGTAAAATCGCCGAATTTCTTCACGAGATGTTTTACGTCGATCATGTCCATATAGTTAGTATACTAATCATTTCTACATAAAACAAGGTGAAGCATTGGTGAGCATGCTCCGGAACTCTAAACAAAAAGCCCCCTTTGCCGACTTACCCGGGGACTTTTCGTTCCTGACTAACGCGCTTGCTTTACTTTTTCGACGTGCGGCGCGGCCGCGCGGCCGTTACCTGCTTCGGCAGGTA
>DATLTV010000041.1:0-8204 GCA_035533375.1 Minisyncoccota bacterium | reverse complement strand
CTGTGGAGAAAGGCCTCCGGACATGCTTCATAAAAAAAGCCGCCATTTCCGGTGGAAACGGCGGCTTCGAACTCACTGCTTGGCCTTCGATGAAGGCATGGCCGGAGCGAGCCTCAGGATCATTTCATTTGCGGGATATTTCGGCGCAAGCCTGCGGTATACCTCCTCAAGGGTATGCCCCAGGATCGCTTCATACTCCGCATGATCCTTGCTGTTCACTTTCTTGTCCGAGAGGATCCCCATCATGGCAAACCAGATATCATCCACATAGGGACCATTGTTGTTCCTGACTGCATCGCGGATAAGCGCGAGGCCTCCGCGGGCGTCGCCCGAAGGAATGCCGATAAGCGGCAGCAGGTGGCGCCGCCATCCGCCTTTGCGCTCCAGTTCGTAGAGAAACAATCCGTACAAATACTTCGTGTCCTGATACCCGGATTTGTCGCTGAGCTGCTTCAGTCTGATCACGCTGTCGCGTGCGCCTCCGTTCTGGCCGTTCGCCCGTTCGAGCGCGCCGCGAAGCGCGACGAGTCCCGCTTCGACATAGCTGTTCTCTTCCCCATTCTCGTGCGCGTGGATCTTTATTTCCGTCTTCGCGACGCCTTCGTCGATGAGCGCCATGACTTCCGCATACGTCACGGGATCCAGTATTACCTCGTCTTTTTTCTGCTTGCTACGCTGCCAGAAATAGAGATTCTGGACTTTTTTCCAGTCGCCGGCGGGATCGTCCGGCCGGCACGATCGGTATTTGTCGAATTCCTTATCGGCTTTTTCGAAATAATTGTCGTAGGAATCCTTCTGTGCCCGGAGAAAAAGTTCCGCGCACCGGTCGTCCTTTTTCGGGATGCTTGCGGGTTCTTCGGCGCAAGCGAACGGTATCAAAAACAGCAGACAAAATAAAAGCGGCCCGACTCTCACGAATGCGTTCCGCATGCTTTTCTCCTTGGAATTCGGTTTTCAATGCCTAAAAACCATCTGTTGCAAGTATAACACAAGACAAAAAATTTTGCAAATAGTCCTACCGCTTCTTCCCCTCGATGATAAGCTGCTCAACGTTCTTCGGCGTCGGTTCGTAAGCGAAAAATTCCATGGTGAAACTGCCGCGGCCCTGCGTCATCGAGCGGATCTCCGTCGCGTAGCCGAACATTTCGGAGAGCGGCACTTTCGCGTCGATCACTTTGAGGTTTGGGCGGTCATCGATATTTTCAATCCTGCCGCGCTTGGAGTTCAGGTTACCCGTCACTTCGCCGAGATAATCGGGCGGGATGAGAATCTGCACTTTCATGATCGGTTCGAGAATCACGGGCCTCGCTTTCTTCACCGCTTCCTGAATGGCCAAGGATCCGGCCATTTTGAACGCCATTTCCGAAGAATCGACTTCGTGATACGAGCCGTCGAAGAGCGTCACCTCGATGTCCGTGAGCGGATAATGCGCGACGATGCCGCGGTCGAGCGCTTCCTTCACGCCTTTTTCCGTGGGGCCGATGAATTCGCGCGGGATCGAGCCGCCCTTGATTTCATCGAGGAAAACGAACCCTTTACTGCGCTCGAGCGGCTTCACCTTGATCCAGACGTCGCCGTACTGGCCGCGGCCGCCGGATTGCTTGATGTACTTCCCTTCCGCTTCCGCCTCGCCCGTGATCGTTTCGCGGTACGCGACCTGCGGCCGACCCACGTTCGCATCGACGCTGAATTCGCGCTTCATGCGATCGACGATAATCTCCAAGTGCAATTCGCCCATGCCGGAAATGATAGTCTCGCCCGTTTCGGCGTCGCCTTTCACGCGGAACGTCGGATCTTCTTCGGCGAGGCGATGCAGCGCCGTACCCATCTTTTCCTGGTCGGCTTTCGTTTTCGGTTCGATGCGGATGCCGATTACGGGCTCCGGGAAAACGATCCTTTCAAGAATGATCTGATTCTCCGGATCGCAGAGCGTGTCCCCCGTCGTCGTGCCCTTGAGGCCGACGATTGCGGCGATCTCACCGGCGAAGATCTCATCCACTTCCTCGCGGTCATTCGCGTGCATGCGCACGATGCGGCCGATGCGTTCCTGCACGCCCTTCGTCGAATTGTATACGTACGAACCGCGCTTCAAGACGCCCGCGTAATTCCTGAAAAACGCCAGACTGCCGACGTAGGGGTCGGTCGCAATCTTGAACGCGAGCGCGGTGAACGGCTCTTCGTCATTCGCGTTGCGGAAAATCTCCGCGCTTGTCTTCGGATCAATGCCTTTGGTCGGCGGCACGTCCGTCGGCGCCGGCAAATATTCGATAACCGCGTCAAGCACGAACTGCACGCCTTTGTTCTTCAGGGCCGAGCCGCAGAAGACCGGGATGATCGTGTTCGCGATGACAGCCTTGCGTAGGGTCTTCCTGAGTGTTTCAAGGTCGATTTCCTTGCCGTCCAGATAATCACCCATCACCTTGTCGTCATTCTCGGCAATCTTTTCCACGAGCTCGTGTCGCGCTTTTAGAACTTCGTCCTTCATGCCGTCCGGAATCGGAATCTCCACGATCTTTTCGCCGTGCTCGCCCTGGAATTCATACGCCTTGTTCGCGAGAAGATCGATGATCGCGGAGAAATCGCTCTCGTAGCCGATCGGGAGCTGTACGGGAATCGCGTACGGCGTGAGGCGGTCTTTAATGGACTGAAAGCTTTTCGTGAACGACGCGCCCATGCGGTCCAGTTTATTGATAAAACAGATGCGCGGCACTTTGTATTCGTCCGCATAGCGCCAGTTCGTTTCGGATTGCGGCTCCACGCCCGCGACGCCGTCGAACACAACGACCGCGCCATCCAAAACGCGGAGCGATCGCTTCACCTCGACCGTGAAGTCGATGTGCCCGGGCGTATCGATAAGGTTGATCTGGTGCTCGTGCTTTTTGTCGTGATTGAAATACGTCGGGATCCAGAACGCGGTCGTCGCGGCGGACGTAATCGTAATACCGCGTTCGCGCTCCTGTTCCATCCAGTCCATCACGGTGTCGCCCGTGTGCACCTCGCCGATTTTGTGCGAAACGCCCGTATAAAAAAGCACCCGTTCGGAAACGGTGGTCTTTCCGGCGTCGATATGGGCTATGATGCCGATATTTCTGACTTTTTCGATTGGATATTTTCGGGGCATGAAATATAGCTTTTAGCTGTTAGGTTTTAGCTGTTAGCGTTAAAAAATAATCTCTCTAAAAGCTAACAGCTCAAAGCTAAAAGCTATCTGGCGAAGTGCGCAAACGCCCTGTTCGCTTCGGCCATCCGGTGCGTGTCTAATTTTTTCTTGATCGCATTGCCTTCGTTCTTTGAAGCGAGCATCAATTCTTCGGCCAATTTTTCCGCCATCCCTTTTCCTTTGCGCGCACGCGCGGCGGCGATGATCCAGCGCACGGCGAGCATGAACTTGCGTTCGGGACGCACCTCCATCGGCACCTGATAGTTCGCGCCGCCCACGCGCCGCGATTTCACTTCGAGCATCGGCGAGGCGTTCTCGAGCGCTTTCTCGAATACTTTTATCGGGTCGCCCTTCGTCGTTTCCTTGATGCGCTCCATGGCGTCGTAGACGATCTTTTCCGCCGTCGATTTCTTGCCGTCCTGCATCACGTAGTTAATGAACCTGCCGAGTTCGATGCGATCGAACCGGAGGTCGGGAGTATGATATTTTTTGTAAACTCGTTTTTTACGCATAGGATTTAAGCTCGAATATCGAAATCCGAAACAATATCTAATTTATAAACTTTCGAATATTCGAATTTATTTCGGATTTCGTGCTTCGGATTTCTGATTTATTTAGGCGTCTTCGCTCCGTACTTCGACCGTTGCTGTCTCCTGCCTTCGACGCCCGTCGTATCCAAAACGCCACGAACGATGTGGTAGCGCACGCCCGGCAGGTCCTTCACGCGACCGCCGCGCACGACTACTATAGAGTGCTCCTGGAGCGTGTGTTTTTCGCCCGGGATGTAAGCCGTAATCTCCATGCCATTCGTAAGCCGCACGCGGGCGACCTTGCGAAGCGCCGAGTTCGGTTTTTTGGGAGTCGTTGTGAAGACCTTGAGGCACACACCGCGCTTGAAAGGCGATCCGGAATCGACCGGCGCGTTCTTGATCGAATTGAAATAAAAAGACAGGGCCGGAGACTTCGTCTTCGACTTCAGCGGCTGCCGCCCTTTTTTAATCAACTGTCCGATAGTAGGCATAAAAAAAATAGCTCGTAAGCTCGTAGGCTTGTAGGCTACGAACCAACGCACACTTAGTATACAAGAAACAATGATAAAGGAAAGCCCTGTGGCTGTCAACGCGCTCCGGTTTTCATTCCTGAAAAGCCGGGCTCGATCGCTTGTGCGATCGGCCCTGTATCTCGGCTGCCTTCGCAACCTCCGATAACCTCTTCAGGAATGAAAACCTGCGCTATAGGAAAAAATCAGGTGCTTGCGCGTAAAAAAATACACGCGCTCACTCGCGGACATACACTTCCTTCCCGCACTCCTCGCATATCGCCGACCAGCCTTCGGTTCCTTTTCTTTTTTCGGCGAATTCGGCCGTCGAGCGAGCGGCGGCTTTTTCTTTCGGAGAAATGCCGTTGTTCGATTTGCCAAGCCAGCAACGGCCGCAATAATCATCGTCCCCGATCGACATCCAGTTGCGGATTTCGCTCTTGAACCGTTCGAATCCTTCCAGCTCCGGTTTTCGCTCGTGATAACGCCCGCCTTCTTTGAATTTCATGGTAATTCAATTATAAGCGCAAACGCGCGGCAAAACAAATGCCGATAAAAAAAGACCGATGTTTGTGCATCGGTCCGATGAACGGCTTTGGATTCTAGGCTTGCTGGGTGCGGACTGCGTTGTGCAATCCGAAAACATGCCGAAGCCTTTCGTCCGCTTTCCGCGATAAAAATTGGAATCGGACGGCGGCGAGAAGCGGAAGCAGGCGGTATGATCGCTCCCGATATTCTTTCCGCGTGACACGATCGGTAATCGCGAGCGAAGGGGGCATGATACCGAACCAGCTCCCGCGTTTAAGGACGATGCACGCAATCCGGCTGTCGGCCCGGTATTCGCCCGCACACGATTCGACGAATTTCAATCGTTTTTCTTCGAAGTTCTTCGCAACCCGTTTACTGAACTTTGATGTCGGCACGATGATCCTCCTCGTAAACCCATTTACTACTCCAAAGCATATTCTATTTCCACGATTTTGTCAAGCAAAAACGCAATCCGACGATTGATACGATTCTCGCGTTTGAGCCGAGGCGGGTTCCGCTACGACTTGCGCACCTTAACAACGGTTTCCTTCGGGATCATGAGCACGAGCCCCGGACTCGCGATAAAGATCGACGAGTAAATACCGGTCGTGACGCCGACAAGAAGCGTGAGCACAAAGTATTGCAGATCGGCGGGGCCCGTAAAGTACAGTGCGAGAAGCACCAAAATTAAAGTGAGTGAAGTGTTCACCGAACGCGCAAGGGTTTGGTTCACGCTCGTATTCACGACCGTATCGAATTTCTCCTTGCCGCGGTTCAGGATGACATTCTCGCGGATGCGGTCGAACACGACGATCGTGTCGTGCACGGAAAAACCCATGACGACCAAAATTGCCACGATGAAATTACTGTCGATCTCAACCCCCAAATAGTGCCCGAGCACCGCGAGGAGCCCGGCCGGGATCGCGACGTCGTGGAAAAGCGTAAGAAGCGTCATCCATCCGTATTTCCAGGAACTGACCGGCCGGGATGCTTTGCGGAAAGCGAAAGCGATGTAGAGCGAGATGCCGAGGAGCACGAGGAATATGGCGATGAGCGCATTCTTCCGGAGCGCCGCGCCGATCGATGGGCCGATCGACTGGAAGCTCGATTCCTTGAGTGCCGGGAGTTCGTTCGGATTCGCGAGCGTCGCGAGATAGCTCTCGTGATTCGTTTCATTTACTTCGCCGAGGCGCACGAGGAAAGTCTGGTGGAGCGAATCATAATTCACCGTCACGTCGGGAAGCTTGAGATCGTTCGTGAAAACGTTCTGTACCTGCGCGACCGTGGGCGCGGTGCCCACGACGTTGAATTCCCAAAGCGTGCCGCCGGCGAGGTCAACCCCTTCCCTGAAGCCGAACAGAACGATCGCGACGATCGCGGCGCCCACCAAAAGACCCGAGATCGAGAACCATATTTTTTTGCGTCCGACGATGTTCAGCATGGTTTTTTAGGTTATGCGCTTGGCTGCGTTTTGAGCGACGGCTGCAGCGAGGCCGGCTTGTCGTCTTTCGAAAAAACACGAAGGAAGAGGCGCGTCGTCGTGATGGCGCTGAAGAGGCTCATGACGACGCCGAGGCCGAGCGTGAGCGCGAAGCCCTGCACGAAGCTCGAAGTGAAGAAATAGAGGATGAACGCCGTAATAATAGTGGATGTGTTCGAATCGCGGATCGAAGGCCACGCCCTGCGGAATCCTTCCTCGGTGGCGGAACCTTTCGAGAGTCCGCGCTTCCGCTCTTCTTTGATGCGTTCGAAAATGAGGATGTTGGCGTCGACGGCCATGCCTATCGTGAGAATGAAACCGGCGAGGCCCGAAAGACTGAGGGTGATAGGGATGAGCTTGAAGAGGCCGAGGGTGAGCGCGATGTAGATCACGAGCGAAAACGCGGCGAACACTCCGAGCCTGCGGTAATACATAATCATGAAGATCATGACGAGCAATGTGCCGATGATACCCGCGAGGACGACTTTGTTCAGTGAATCGGAGCCGAGGCTCGCGCTCACCGTCTGCTGGTTGATCAAAGTGATCGGCGCCGGAAGCGCACCCGCGTTGAAGCGCGAGACAAGCTGGTTCGCATCCGCGATCGTGAAATTACCCGTAATCACGGCCTGCCCGCCCGTAATCTGCTCCTGCACGACCGGGGCTTCGATCAAATTGCCATCGAGGAAGATCGCGATCGGTTTGCCGACATCCACTTTCGTCATTTCGGAAAAAATCTGCGCACCGGCGGCATTGAACGTGATGCCGACCTGCGGCGCATGCGTCGTCGGATCGAACTCGAGCTGCGCGCCCGTAATGTAGCGGCCGGTGAGATTCGTAGGGACGTACGTGGTGCTTGAGCCTTCCTGCCGGACGTCGCGGAAATCGAGGAGTGGCGTCGTGCCGATCTCATTGATCGCGTCGCTCAGGTTGTTCACGCCCGCAAGGTCGACGATGAGTTGCGCCTGGCCCTGCCCCGTCGTCGTGTAAATCTGGGGTTCGGCGACGCCAAAGAGGTTTACGCGCTTTTCGATGACGTCGCGGAGGCCGTCCACAACCGAACCCTGGTCCGTGGAAGAGACCTGCGAAAGGTCGATCTGGTATACGAGGTGGCTGCCGCCCACAAGATCAAGCCCGAGCTTCCACGGCTCCCATTTCGCCCCAATCCATTTGGGGTACACAAAAATGCCCGCGAGAACGGCAAGGACCACGATCAATGTTAAAAAGAGGCCTGGATTTCGGCGCATGAAAATGAGTATAACAGATGCGTTTTAAAATGCAAAACGACCCCGAAAGGCGCAGCGCCTTTCGGGGTCGTCCTCGCGAAGGCGAGGATCCATGCTTCCAAGAATATATTCCCTTTAAAAGCCTTTTAAGGGGGCGGCATATGTGTAACGAATTTGAAATCGTTTTCCGAGTTGCCCATCGCCCCGTACGCACAATACTTGCAGTAGACGTGGCGCTTCGAACGCTCCCGCTTGAACTGCTCGAGCCACGCCGCGTGCTCATGCTTGTCGTCGTCGGTTATCGCGAACATCGTTTTTCCGCACGAAGGCCGCGGGCACTTGATCTCGATCACCCGAGGGATGCGGTTTTCCTTCGCATAGCGCATTGCTTTTTCGAGAGTCGTGGAAATCATATGCACTTAGAATAACAAATTTTGATTCGAAGAAAAGAACGAGGGCGATGAAGATATATGTTTTTGGATCGTTGCGTTGGATGCGTGAATCCAGCGATAAAACTATTGACAAAATATGCATATTACTTTATGCTCTCCACAGTTCGTGCCATGGGAGGTTCTATGCTGCTCCTAAAAATCGCATTGTCAGTCGCTTTTTTGTTGGTCGCTGCGAGTATCTCGTTTCGGCTGATATTCAGAATTACCCGCGCCCTGCTTCGACCCGTACTCATAGGTATGTGGAGCTGGTGTTTCGAGCGAAACATTCCTTTTCCGAATCTATGGGAAGGGTTCGAAGCACTTGTATGGGAGACTCTCGCCT
>DATLTV010000040.1:0-29319 GCA_035533375.1 Minisyncoccota bacterium | reverse complement strand
TTTTTGCAATGAATGAAAGTCTTTATTTTGTTGGTAATTACAAAATCCAAGAATTTGACCCCGATCTCAAGCTCTTTGGGGCCGGGCGGCTTCATGTCCTCTGTCGGAAGCCACAAAAAATAATCTACGCCTTCGGGTGCGTCGGTGCGATCATTTTCCAGGCTGATGTCGGCGCGGATGCCTTTTGAGAGAAGCTCTTTGGAAAAGCCGAATTGGCAGCACATGTTACTGCCGATGAAAACCTCATCGGTAATTTGATTGTAGCCAAAACCTTTTTGTCCGGTTAAATGTTTAAAGACATCTCTTGGGCCGTGCGGAATCATATCGATACTTCCATGGGTATTTTTACTGTTCGGTCTTTGTGGGCGAAGGGGTGTTGATTTTCAGGCAGGACTTTACTTTCGCCACCACATCCGCAACGGCACAGCGCGACTTCACGAGGTAATATGACGGTTCGTTTTGAGTGACATTGCCCATGATTTTATCAGTATCAGCATTCAGGTTTGTAAGGATAATGGTCGCTACGTGCTTGCCGTATTCGCCCGATTCACGCAGCTTTGTGAGCATCGTCATGCCATCCATTTTGGGCATGACGATATCGAGGAGCACTAGATCGGGCTTTTCTTTGAGTACGAGTTCCAGTCCCTGTTTTCCGTCAGACGCCTTGACTACGGCGAAACCCGAGTCCTCAAGTTCTCCCACAAGCGATTTCGACATAACTTCTTCGTCCTCGATAACGGCTATTTTATATTTTTCACCACTTACCTTTTCCACGGTTTTTATTTAATATTTTTATATTTATAATATCGGCACGGGTGAAGACTCAGAACCTATGGTAATCCTTCCAATTCTTGTTTGAGGTATTTTGTAATTTTTGCGACGTTTTTGTTTATTTTTTGAACAAGACAACCCGGGGCGGGGTCGGTTGCGGCATTCGCGGTCGAAAACCGGGAAAGATCGTTGCCGTTTTCTGACGGGGGGTCGCTTAATTTTTCAACATCGCAACTCGCAATAGTGTCATACGCCCCGGGTTTTTGTCGCACCGGTTTTTAGTTGAAGGAAGATATTTTTATTCTCTTTGCCCGTCCGAGGAATCGGCGCCCCGACGAACTTATCGCGTTACGCTAATAGTCGAACTCTGTTCGGCGAATTGCGCGTTCACGGTAATCCGCCCATTGACTGATTTTTTAATCTGATAGCCCGCGCCATCCACGTTCGTTTTTTGGGGCTCAGTCGGAATTGCCGTTAAATATTTTTCATTACGAGTTAGGACGGATAGGTCAACTAAGTTATCGGTTGTACAGGTTGACGTTGCCACGCCCGTGGCGCAAATCTCGGTCGAGCTCACGGTAATGCTCGACGGCAACGCTCCGTTATTATCAATTGAGTATTGATATACGGCATTCAGAATCGTATTTACATCGACTTTCCGTTCGGCGTTCCTGGTATCGCCAAGCTGTTTACTTGGATTGATCGCCAAAATAACGATGCCCGCCAAGATACCGATGGCGGCGACAACGAGAAGAATTTCGAGCAGAGTAAACCCAGTGTTTAAGCCGCTACGACGCGGATTTGTCTCACGGTGCGAGGATATGCCCTTGTTGCGCGGATAGCTCTGTTTGTTCATATTTATAGGTTAATTATTATTTTAGTTCGACCACCCCTGCGCTCATATACATATAAAAGCCGACCGGGGGTTTATAATATTACATATGCCCCATAGCGCCGTTTTTTAGAGATTATCCGCCTTCCTGCCAGGAGCTTACCATAATAAATGGCGTAATCCGGCCAATAGATATATTCACCTTTCGGATAATGGTGCCAACCGTACCCGAGGCGGTAATCGTTCTTGCTTGGCCACCGGTATTCGTCACTATATACGTACAGGTGCTCCCGGGGAGAGTGAGGGTTATGGTCCCCGAAAACGAGATTGAATTTTTAACCCTGCGCAAAGCTTCTTCGGCGCAGGCATTCGCCGCACCCCTCGCCTGCATCGATTGTTTTATGGCAAAGCTGGTCCGCGAAGAGCCCAGGCCAAGCAGCAGAAGAGAAAGCGCGATAGATAAACCGACCGCGCTCGCAACGAGCACGCTCACGAGCGTTATAAACCCTTTTCTACCTGAGACTTGCTGATGCATAGAAAGTTTTGGAATAATCGTACTCATTTCTTCCCGATGCATGGAAAACAGTGTCAGGTACCGTTTTATTTTCCCCGGCCACGAAAAGACGTCCGGCGCTATTTTTGCCCCACGGCTCCTTGTATCGCTCTCTCGTCGGGTATTTTCTTTTTTAATTCGATTATTTCCCCATTGAGTTCTTCGAGCAACGATTCTCTGTCGGCGATGATCTTATGCAGAACCGACAGTTCGTCAACGCGGGTGGCAAGATCCTGCATTTTGGAACCGATCCGCGGGCGGTGCGGCTCTTATGCGGCACTTCCCGTGGCCAATGTATGCCATTCGCCCGTAAAATGAGGCATAATTGAATAATGATGAAAAAATCGGTGATCTATACCGTCGGCCATTCCACGCGACCGATCGAAGAATTTATAGAATTATTGCGGAGCCACGGAGTCGAAGAGGTGGTGGATGTCCGGTCCATACCCATGTCGCGCCACAATCCCCAGTTCAACAAAGAGGCGCTGAAAGAATCGTTGAAAAAAGCGCGCCTGCGGTATGTGCATCTGAAAAAACTGGGCGGTCTGCGGCGCACAAAAAAAGACTCCGTAAATCTCGGCTGGCGGAACGCTTCCTTCCGCGGCTATGCGGACTATATGCAGACCGAAAGCTTTACCGAGGGGCTCGACCGGCTCACGAAGATCGCGCAATCGAAAAAATGCGCAGTGATGTGCGCCGAAGCCGTGCCGTGGCGCTGCCACCGCTCGCTTATCGCCGATGCCTTGATCAAAAAACACTGGGCGGTGCGCGATATCATGTCGTCCGCGCCGGCCACACCTCATCGACTGACGCCGTTTCTCAGGATCAGGAAGGGAAAGCTCGTTTATCCGGCCGAATAACCGGGTACAAGCAGTTGCGACGGCTTTAAGCGTTCCGGCAGGCGTTCATGAGCGGCAGAAAGTTATTGAAGCCGTTCTGCCAAATGCCCTGCACGAAGCAGGGGATCGCGTCGTGGAAAGGGAGGAATAGTGCGAAGCCGAAACCCAGGATCATGATGACAATGCTAAAGACATTGCCCGCGACAAACTGCTTCACGGTCAGTTCCCGGTCCCTGAATCCTGCCCAAATGAGCGCAACGAAGTTTATGAGGAATGCGGCGATAGGAAAGAAAATGAGGATCACGGTGCCGAGGCCCACGTGCGTTCCGATGATCTGCCCGATGCCGACATTCACCGGGTTCGCATATCCCAATTTATAGAGCAGCTGGGCGGGAGCGGCTATCGCGACAAGCAGAGCGAACGGAAGGAGGAGTGCCGCTCCCGCTATGGCCGCGGGAAGATTTTTGAATTTTATTTTCATGGTTTCGTGGAAATAATTTACGTATTGCATGGGGATGCTCGCAATCGCATCCCGGATAATGAACCAGTCCGATGCGGCGGCGTCTTCGCGCATATCGTCGAACGTCTGCAGGAGCGATTCCTTGAAATGCTTGCGGTACGACGCGGGATAGGCGGCAATCACGGCGCGAAATATAGCCCTCGCGAATTTCATGACGTGTCGAGCGTCCATCGCAGAGCGAGGAGCTGTTTTAGGCCTTTCTCTTTCGCGAATTTGACTGCGCCCGCGAATCGTCGCAGCTCGCCGCCAAGCGCTTTTTTCCCTTTTATAGTGAGGCGGTAATAAATGCGCCGCTCGCCGGTTTTTGACGCGACCTCCTCGACGAGTTCGTCGTTCATCATCCGCTTCAGCGAGCCGTATAACGTGCCAGGCCCCATCGCGACCGCGCCGGCCGAATCGGTTTTCACCTGTTTCATAATGTCGTAGCCGTGGCGTTCCTGTGCGGAGAGCGCGAGCAATATATAGAACACGGCTGGCGTAAGAAGATCGTTCGCGGGTGTTTTCTGCTTCATGTTTCAATGATATATCCGTCACGGATATAATGTCAAATGCGTGACCCGCGTTTCTTCATAAAAAACCCACGGCTTCTTTTATAGGATTTTAGAGAAACCATCGAAGGCCGTTCTTATTTCCGCTCAAAACAATTTCGAGATTGGTTCCGGTGAAAAAGGCCGATCATACAAAACAATTTTCGCCAAATATATGTGGAAACAATGGACGAATTTTCTGCTCGGGATCGTAATCGTGTCGGCGGCGTTTTTGGGAGCCGTTGCGGGCTGGGTGGTGGTGGGTGCGGCAATTTTCATCACCGTCTTTGCCTTGTCGGTAGCGCTCGAAGAAGCAGTGCCTGAGGAGAGGCGCCCTTCGCCGCACACCGTTTTTAAGCGGCATGCCCATTAGGAGGTCGCGCGCGCTGCAGATCGCCCATACACGCGCGCGATAGAGGTCGAGTGTCCAGTCGCCCATCTCAAAAAAGAGGTATGTGCAAAGTTACTCCGGCGGGAATATCCGCGCCGAAAATTTTTCGCCCGCCATGCGTTATGTGGTATCATATAAAAGTGTACGTATATGAACAAAAAAGGAATTTCGGCAATCGAGCTATTGATGGTCATTATGGCTGCGGGAGTCGTCATTGTGTTGGGCATTTATTGGTTTTATCGATAACCCGTCATGAACCTTGAACATTATCACGGAGATATAGTGAGAAAGCTTTTTATCGCGGGCGGCGTTATTATGATTGCCGCGCTTCCGTTTTTCTACCAATATATTCCGTTTTCGCTGTCGTATTCGCTGCTCGCGTTGATCATTATCGCTTTTTTCGCCGGCATCATCGCGCCAACGGAAAAGTGGATCATAGTGTTGAATGCCGCCGTGGCCGCGGTGGCGGTTTTCATCTTTGAGTATTATGCCGTCAACGGATATATCGAAGCGCATTACTTCTTTTCTTTCGGCAACCAGGTGCTCGCGGTGATATTTTTCGTCGCGTTCTACTACGGCGTAAAGACCGTCCGTGGAGCGTTCCAAAAAGAATCGTCATTGGAGGAATAACAAGAGGAGCTTCGCGGGGCCGTCGGATACTCTCCTTTTCTTCCGAGGAGGATCTGCCCCGGGAGGACGCGAGGATGACGGCTGCGGCCGCCACTTTATTTTAATTTTATCTTTTCTTTAAATAGTTTTTAGCTCCGCGGAGTATAGTGGGACGATGCGAAAAATCCCGCCAGCCGCCTTTGTGCTCGGATGCCTTCTTGTTTTCGGCCTGCCGTTTTTATCCGCTTCCGCGGCTTACCGTTTCGCCGACTTCAAGGCGCATCCGCCCATCCATATTTACGGAAGCGTTTCGCCGTCGCCGAAAGGAATGTCGCCCGCCGAAATAAAAAAAATTTATCATTTGCCCGCGAAGGGCGGCCACGGCACGATCGCCCTGATCGGCGCATACGACGATCCGACAATCGAGCATGATCTGAACGTGTTCAGCGCCGCGTTCGGCCTCTCTGCATGCACGTCGAAAAATAAATGTTTCGAAAAGCATAAAATGACGGCGGCTACGAAGGCCGATACCGGCTGGTCGGAGGAGATGTCACTGGACGTCGAGTGGTCGCACGCAATCGCGCCAAACGCGAAGATTTTGCTTGTGGAAGCGAAAACTCCGAGTGGCGCGAACCTTATGAAGGCGGTGGATTATGCACGCAAACGCGCGGATGTTGTCGCGGTTTCGATGAGTTGGGGTGGCGCGGAATTTTCGGATGAGGCAAAGTACGATTCCCACTTTACAGGCAGTCACGCAATCGCATTCTTTGCGTCGTCCGGCGACGACGGCGCGGGTGCTTCCTGGCCGGCCGCGTCGCCCTATGTCGTCGCTGTCGGCGGCACTTCGCTTTCGCTTTCCGCGAGTGGCGCGCTTGTTTCCGAAAAAGCATGGAACGGCTCCGGCGGCGGCGTGAGCGCCTATGAAAAAGAGCCGGCATACCAGGCCCGTTACGTGATCCCCAAAGCGGGCGGCTTCCGCGCAATCCCGGACGTTGCTTACGATGCGGATCCGCAATCGGGGTTTTCGGTCTACCTCAGCCCGAAGAGGAATTCAAAGAATGGTTGGTATGTCTTTGGCGGCACATCCGCCGGTGCGCCGCAATGGGCGGCAATCCGGTCGCTCGGGCTTTCCGCCGCGAATCCGGTTTTTTACGCCGACAAAGCGTCAGACCTACACACGCAATTTTTTCGCGATATTGCGAGCGGTTCGAACGGTTCCTGCGCATATTTTTGCACGGCGCGGAAACATTATGACTATGTGACCGGCCTCGGCAGCCCGCTTACGGTTAACTTTTGATTGACCGATGAGTTACGAATTGTACAATGAAGTTATGCAACGATTCGAAGAGCTCGCGCTCGAAACGCGCGAACGAATGGATGCCTTCCATGAACGAATGGACGGTTTTGAGGTTAAAATCGACGATCTCGCCGCCATGACTCAGCGGGAATTCGTGGCGGTGCACGAGGAGCTGGGCGGAGAAATTTCCGGCCTTCGCGAAGAAGTTACTGGCGTCCGTGGCGAGGTCGCCGGTCTTCGCGCGGAAACGGGCGATTTGAAGATCGAAACCCGCACGTTGCGGCAGGAATTGGAGCACGGCATGTCGTTCGTCGTTTCCGCCGTCGACGAAATGCGCGGCGATATGAAAAAGATGAACCAGAAAATGGAGCGGATGAGCGGCGATATGGGAATGATGCGTGAAGACCTGAGCGTTATGCGCGGGGACATGACCGCTATACACGGAGACATCGGAGAATTGAAGGCTACGGTGCTATCGCACGAATCCCGCATCGGACAGTTGGAGGAATAGAAAAGCAGCGGCGCAATTATTCGCGCATCGCGGCTTTTTTTGTTTCTCAATCCGGCTTGTGAAGCAGCCCGGAAATATGCTAAAATAAGGTGTATTCGGGAACTTTATCGCTACGCAATATGGCCAAAAAACAGTCAAAAAAAGGAGATAACAACAAAGCCGCTTCTTCCTATGACGCGAAGGATATTTACGTCCTCGAGGGGCTTGAACCGGTACGCAAACGCCCCGGCATGTATATCGGCTCGACGGGAGTCGAAGGCCTGCACCACCTTATTTGGGAAGTGTTCGACAACTCGATTGACGAAGCGATGGCCGGGTTCGCGAAAAATATTGCGGTCGAGCTTTTGCCGGAGAACAAAGTGGCGGTCACGGACGACGGCCGCGGTATTCCCGTGGATATTCACAAACAGACGAAGGTCTCGGCGCTCGAAACCGTGCTCACGACGCTCCATGCCGGCGGCAAATTCGGCGGTGAATCGTACAAAGTATCCGGCGGTTTGCACGGCGTGGGCGTTTCCGTCGTGAATGCGTTGTCCACCTGGCTTCGCGTCGAGGTTTCGCGCGATGGAGGGCTTTTCATGCAGGAATATGAGCGCGGGAAGCCGAAAGCGAGAGTGAAGAAGATCGGTACGTCGAAGGCGACCGGCACGAAGGTCATTTTTTCTCCCGATCCGGAAATTTTCAAGGAGATCAGCTTCAATTGGAAGACGATCGTCGACCATCTGCGCCAGCAGGCGTATCTCACGCGCGGCGTGCGCATCAACATCCTCGACAAGCGCGGGAAGATTCCGCAATGCGTGGGGCTGTGTTTCGATGGCGGCCTGCTCTCGTTCGTGAAGTACGTCGCGCGCGGCAAGCGTCCCCTGCAAGACGAGATCTTCCATGCGCACAAAGAGCAAGAGGGCATCGAAGTTGAGGCCGCGTTCCTCTATATCGATGATACGCGCACGGACGAACTGAGTTTCGCGAACAACATTTACACACCGGACGGCGGCATGCACCTCACCGGATTCCGTTCCGCGCTCACGCGATCCCTGAACACTTATGCGCGCGGCGAAGGGTATTTGAAAGAGAAGGACGAGAACCTGATCAGTGAGGACACGCGCGAAGGGCTCGTCGCCATCGTCTCCGTCCGCCTCCGCGAGCCGCAGTTCGAAGGACAGACCAAAGCCCGGCTCGGAAATCCTCCGGCGCGAACTGCCGTCGAGGCCGTCATGAACGATGCCCTTAAGGAATTTTTGGAGAAGCGGCCTGGCGAGGCGCGGCGGATCATCGAAAAAGTCCTGCTTACGGCGAAAGCGCGGCAGGCGGCGAAGGCAGCGAAAGAAACCGTGCTCCGCAAAGGCGCATTCGAAGGGCTCACGCTCCCGGGAAAACTCGCGGATTGCATTTCGAAAGATGCCGCGGAGTCGGAGCTATTTATAGTGGAAGGGGATTCCGCAGGCGGCTCCGCGAAATCCGGCCGCGACCGCAGGATGCAGGCGATTCTGCCCCTGCGCGGAAAACCGCTGAACGTCGAGAAAGCGCGGCTCGATAAAATGCTCGCGAACGCAGAAGTGCGGACGCTCGTCGTCGCGATCGGCACGGCAATCGGCGAGGAGTTCAACCTGGAAAAACTCCGCTACCACAAGATCATCATCATGACCGATGCGGACGTGGACGGCGCGCACATCCGCACGCTCCTGCTCACGCTTTTCTTCCGGCATTTCCGGGCGGTCGTCGATGGCGGATACATCTATATCGCACAGCCGCCGCTCTATCGCATCCAATCGGGAAAAGAAGTGCGCTACGCGTTTTCCGATAACGAGAAAGACAAAGCGGTCGCGGAAATTTTGAAAAACAAGCCGTCGGCGAAGAAAGCGGCGGCGAAAGCCGCGAAAAATGCGGAAGAGGAGGAAGCCGCGGAGGGCGAGTCCGTCGAAGCTACGGAGGGCGGGGAAAAGATCTCGGGCGTGAACATCCAGCGCTATAAAGGCTTGGGCGAGATGAATCCGGAGCAGTTGTGGGAGACGACGATGAATCCCGAGCGGCGCATCGTGCGTCAGGTCACGATCGACGACGCCGAGGCCGCGGACAAGCTTTTCAGTATTCTCATGGGCGACGACGTCGAGCCGCGCAAGAAGTTTATTCAGACGCACGCGGCGGCGGTGCAGAATCTCGACGTATAGCGTTTGCCTCTTGCTAAATCGTGTTCTATACTCTATAATCACACAGTCATCCGCATATGTTCGCCCGCATCAAAAAATTTTTCGACGAATCGCGCACGGAGCTCCGACACGTGAATTGGCCCACACGCGACGAGGCGGTTCGGCTCACGAGCATCGTGATCGGCATTTCCCTTCTTCTTTCGGCGACGCTGGGCGCTTTCGATTATATATTCACGAACCTCGTCAAATATTTGGTATTCAGATATTAATAAACGCACTTAATCACACGTCGCCCTCGCGAAGGCGAGGGTCTATGCTTCCAAAGATTCCGGAAGCATGGATCCTCCGCCTCCGCGGAGGACGACCCCTTCACTCTTATGTCCGTCGATCACAGTAAACCGAAAGTCCGCCACTGGTATGCCATCCAGACGTATTCGGGCTACGAGGAAGCCGTCGAGCGCTATCTGAAACAACGCGTGGAGTCGCTTTCGATGAGCGACAAGATTTTCAACGTTGTCGTGCCGAAAGAAAAGAAAATTCGCGTGAAAGGCGGCAAACGTTCGACGATCGAAGAGAAGATTTATCCGGGCTACGTGCTCGTCGACATGATCCTTACCGAAGATTCGTGGTATGTGGTGCGGAATACTCCGCGCGTCACCGGATTCGTCGGCACGGACAACACCGACCCCACGCCGCTTTCGAAGGACGAGATTGAGGCATTGCTCGCGCGCGCCGGCAAGGAAGAGAGTAAGTTCAATGTTGACGTGACGGTGGGGGATCTGGTAAAAATCATAGACGGTCCGTTCAAGGAGTACGACGGTAAGATCAGCGAAATTGACGAAGAGAAAGGCCGGCTCAAGGTGATGGTGCCGATCTTCGGCCGGGAAACGGCCGTGGAACTGGATTCATTGCAGGTGAAAAAAATATAAATAAATCAGCCCCTAGAGCTTACGAGCTTACGAGCTTAGAGCTTACGAGCTAATTATTATGAAAGACCAATGTTTCTTCTGTTCCCAGAATATGCAGTCCGTCGACTATAAAGAAGTCGATCTTTTGCGCCGTTTCGTTTCGAGCCAGGCGAAGATCATCGACCCGAAGCACACGAGCGTGTGCGCGAAGCACCAGCGGATGCTTTCCGAGGCGATCAAGCGCGCCCGTTTCATGGCGCTTTTGCCGTACGTGCGGAGGTAACAAGTCCGATAGCTCGTAAGCGTCGAATCGCAAAATAATGGCGATTCGTCTGCTAAGCTCTTAAGCCTCTCAATGAACGGATTGGCTTACGAGCTTACGAGCTTACGAGCTTAGGGCTTACGAGCTATGAACTTCAACCAGTCCGTTTTCGACCTCATCTACGGCTTCGCCCATCGGAGCGTCTTCCTCGACGCCGCGGGCGTTTTTTTTGCGAACGATCTCCCGTATCTCCTCGTGCTCGGATTTTTGATTTTTGCGTTTCGGCAGAAAGGCTCGCGGATGAAATTCCTGGTGTTCGCCGAGGGCGCGCTCGCGGTAATCCTCGCGCGCGGCATCGTGGACGAGGTTATCCGTTTTTTCTACCACCATCTCCGACCCGAGGGAGCGCTCGGCATCACGCCGCTCATCGCCGAGAACGGTTATTCTTTTCCTTCCGGCCACGCGTCGTTCTTTTTCGCGCTTTCGATGGTCATATTTTTCTACAGCCGTCGTCTGGGCGCGTGGTACTTTGTCCTTTCCGCCACTAACGGCTTCGCGAGGATTTTCGTCGGCGTCCACTGGCCGCTCGACATCCTCGGCGGCATCGTGACGGGCATCGTCTGCGGCATCATCGTTCGTATGCTCACGAAGCCGACATTCACGAAGATGAGGAAAGAAGCACCCGATATTCTTCCGCAGCAACCGGCTTGAAGAAAATCAGAAAGACCTGTAACCTCATGGTACGGAGGCGTGGCCGAGCGGCTTAAGGCAGCATCCTGCTAAGATGTTAGGGGAGTAATCCCCTCGAAGGTTCGAATCCTTCCGCCTCCGCAAGCAATTGCCCGCGCAATCTTAAAAAAAATTGCGCGGAGAATTTTTATCGTGGCGGAAGGATCCGGACGGAAGGGGCCGGGAAACAGGAGGTTCCCGTGTAAAAAATGAAATTTTCATCTTTGTTCGTTGTATAATTACTGTACACCGCGGCGAATGTTTAAAATACTTTCATGACAATTTTCAGCTGGTTCGCCTTTATATTTTGGATCATCCTCTGGGGCTATTGGCTCATCTCCTCGTTTCACGCAAAGAAGAGCGTGAAAGGAAAGCCGTGGTGGAGCCGCGAATTCGGGATTCGGCTCGCGCTCGTCATTGTCGCTATCTTCATTATCCGCACCGGAGCATTCGACCGCAGTTCCCTGGTTTCCTATCAATTCATGTTGTCGATAATACCCGCGCATATTCTCCCTGGCGTCATCGGCGACGTTCTCTGCGCGGCGGGCGTCGCTTTCGCCATCTGGGCGCGGATTTATCTGGGCAGGAACTGGGGTATGCCGATGACGCTTCGGGAAGGACACGAACTCGTCACCTCGGGGCCGTACGCATGGGTGCGCCATCCCATCTATACCGGATTTCTCCTTGCGGTGCTCGGGTCGGCGTTCGCGGACGGATCGGTATGGCTCGTTAGCCTGGTGCTCTCCGGGATCTATTTTGTCTATAGCGCGAAGACCGAGGAGAAGACCATGATAGAACAATTTCCGGACGAATATCCGGGATACATGAAGCGGACGAAAATGCTGATCCCGTTTATTTGGTAGGTACCGCGATGCAATCATAAGAAGCGATCCGTTTCACGCATTCCGAACGCTTGCCGCACCGGCAATACTTCTTTCCTCTTTTTTCGGATTCTTTGGGTATGATGCCGTCCTGTCAAAAAACGAAGACGTCGTATATATTTTAAATAACCGCATTAATGTAATACTATCGAACCTTTTACGACTACTTCTATGGACCAGGCTCGCTATCGGCAATTTGAGAAAATATACGACGCATATGCCAAGGCCATCTTCCGCTTTGTCTATTTCAGAGTTTCCGAGCGGAGCCTCGCGGAAGATATCTCCCACGATGTTTTCCTGCAATTCTGGAAAAGCTTGTCCGGCGGCGAGGAGATCAAGGAACCGAGGGCTCTGCTCTATACGATAGCCCACGGCCTCGTCGTCGATCATTACCGGAAGAAAAAATACCGCATTCAGGTATCGCTCGATGCCGAAAAAGTCGACGGCGAGCCGGCGCTCTCGACCGACGTATTGGAAAACGAGGCGATCGCAAAAGAAGAATTCGGGAATGTCCTCGCAAAGCTCAAAACCATCAAACAAGAATATCAGGACGCATTGCTCATGTATTACGTTGAAGGCCTCGATGTCTCGGAAATGGCGCGCATACTTCGAAAAAAAGAGAATGCCGTGCGGGTTCTGATTCACCGCGCGCTCAAAACGCTCAAAAACAAACTATGAACGACAATCGGCTTATACAACTGCTCGAAGGATTGAAAAAATTCGAGCCGAAAGAAAAAACTATTTCAGCCCTGAGGGGCAAGGTGTTTTCGAGCGTTGAGCATGTCGGATCGGCTCGGATGCCTGCGCCGCGTATCGGCTCCACCCGGTCCGCCGTCCGATTCCTTTCCCGTCCGATATTTTTGTATCCGGCCGCCGCCCTGCTTCTTGTCGGCGTAATCACCGCGCAGGGAAGCTGGCCGATCAATAAATTCCAGGCTGCATATTTGGAAACACGCATGGCGCTCGCCTCCAATGGATACGAAAAGGCGAGCTTGTCCCTGAGACTCGCGGAATTGGAGCTCGGAAACGCGGAAAGCGCCGGCAACGGCTCCGCGCGGCAGATTGCCTACCTGTCGAACGTCACCTTGGAGACCAATCGATATATGAGCGATCTGCACCTGGTAGGCGAACCGGGCAAGTATTCTTCGGGGCAGTGTTTGGCGGCCTACAAAGAGTACGACGGCTATTTGGACGAGCTGAAGGCCGCCATAAGCGCCGGGCTCACAACGGCCGGCGATCCTTCTTTGCGGGCTGACCTGTCGGCTTTACTCGACCAGGCAAATCAATATCAGTCAGCCGCAAATGTTAAACTGAAGCTATATTGAACTTCCCCAACTGTAATAAATATAGGACTCATACGACTGACTTATATACAACCATGAAAACATCAACTATCGCTATAATCATAGTCATCGCAATCGCTCTCGTCGGCGGATTGGCATATTGGTATTCAACGCAAAACCAGTCGTATGCGCCTACCGCGGCATACCAGCCGGCGCAACCATCGGCCACGCCGACGCCGACAGTCTCCGCTTCGGGACAATCGACCACTTCGCCGCAGACAAACACCCAATACGTAGTCACCTACACGGACTCGGGGTTTTCTCCCTCGACGATTACCGTTCCGGAAGGAGGCACCGTGATATTCAAAAACGCCGCGTCTGACGATGTGCGCGTGGCTTCGAATCCGCACCCTATTCACAATGGCTATCCGACGACCGGCGGCTGTGTGGGGAGCACGTTCGATTCCTGCAGCAATATCGCGCCCGGCGGTTCGTGGTCGTTCACGTTTACTTTCGTGGGCAGTTGGGGATACCACAATCACCTGAACCCCGGCGAAGGCGGAACGGTAGTGGTCCGGTAAATTTCAATTGATGTATTCGGCAATGGATGAGAAGAAAGATCCGCACGCACCGTTTTCTCTCGTTTCATTCCTTCTGAGAATAGGGCTGGCATCGGTGTTTCTTTATGCCGCCGTGGCGGCATTTATCGAGCCCGATGCCTGGATAGGATACCTGCCGATATTTTTACGGCACATTTTTCCGGCGAATCTTCTGCTTGCCGGATTTTCCACCTATGAGGCGCTTTTGTCGCTTTGGCTCTTGTCCGGAAAAAAGGCGTTCTACGCCGCCCTGCTTGCCGCTATCACTCTCGTCGGCATCATCGTCGCGAACATCGGGGCTTTGGACATCGTCTTCCGTGATTTCGCCATTTTCTTTTCGGCCCTTGCTCTGGCCGCATTGAGTTATAGCTGACTCCAATGCCGTTTCTCGCCGCGTTTATCGCACTGTCTCTCGGCGGCATCGTTGACTCCGGCTATTTGCTGTATACCCATTACGGGAAAAAATCACTCGTCTGCCCGCTGGATCATGATTGCTCGTATGTAACCGAAAGCAAGTGGTCGCGCATATTCGGCGCGAGGAACGAAGTTTTGGGATTTTTATTTTATGCCGGGGTGTTCGTTTTCGCTCTCGGCGAGGCGGCATTTCCTGCGACGGTGCATCCTCTCTACGCTTTCGCGGTTTGGGGGATTGGAGCCGGATTTCTTTTCTCCGTATTTTTGGTGCTCGTGCAAATATTCGCGATCAAAGATTACTGCTTTTATTGCATCATCTCCGCGCTTCTTACGCTCTTTTTATTCCTCGGCGTTTTTGTCATTCCGCATTAAGCCTTTATTTCAATTCGGCGACTGTAATAAATTTCAGACTTATTCGGCTGAATAGGTGAGGCGGAGATAAATTATAATTAATACGATATGCGAATTCATCGGAATCTTATAACGGTTTTTATTCTTGTCTTCGGTCTTGCGGCCGCCGTCAATGTGCTCGCGATCGGGAGCGGCGCCGGAGGGAGCGTTACGCCGAGTTGCACTGCGGACACCTGGACCTGCACCGACTGGAGCGCTTGTTCGACCTCGGGGGCGCAGACGCGCAATTGTACGCTTACCTATGATTGTCCCGGTGTGAATACCCCGGAGCCCGCGGCATCGCAATCCTGTACGCCGCCCGCTCCTCCCGCCGTGCCGCCGCAAGCCGTTCCATCTTCCCCCGCGACGGCTCCCCAAGCGCCTTCTTGCACGGCTACAAAATGGGATTGCACCTCGTGGTCCGCGTCATGCGACATTTATGGGCTCGAGCATCGCACCTGCCATGTGGTTTCGGAATGTCCCGCCAATCCCACGCCATCGCCCATAAACTCGGAGGCCTGCACGCATCTCCAGTGCGGAAACCTCCCGACACTCCACGATCGTATCGCTTGTCGGCTGAATCTTGCTCCCGAAGGCGCCACGCAAGAACTCAAAATTCAATACCTGCCCGAAGAGTGCCGGGTCGTTTCCGGTGCGCCGGAAAAACAGGAATGCATCGCAAGATATAAATCGTACCAACCGTGCTGGAATTTACCTGCCGGAGAAGGAAGATTCGTCTGCGCGGAACAGGCGCTCGGACTCGGGACATCGACCGTCGCCGACGATTTCGCGGCATGTCAGTCGAAGGTTGGCGCGGACCAGGTCTCTTGCAAGGCGAATCTCAAAGACAAAGTGCTCTATATGATAAAATTCCGTTTTTACGATTTGGAGCAGCGGGCGGAAGATCTCGCTCGCCGCGGAGCCGATCTCGGCGCGGTTGCGGATCTTGAAACCGCCATCGAAACCCAAAAACAAACGTTCGATGCGGCAAAGACGAAAGATCAGCTGATGCAAGATATTCTCGCGGTGCGTTCCGCATGGCAGGATTTTGTGAATCAAGTAAAAAACCAGGTGAAATAATATGAAACCGAAAATCGTCGTCATCGGAATCGTCGTCGTTCTTGCCGTTGCCGGAATTTTTTACTTCGTCGTATTAAAAAATTCAAACCAGGTTACAGCACCCCAAACGGCACAATCTTCAGAGCCAACACCGACTTCGGTTATCGCCGCGACCTCTTCTCCGGCGACCGCCACCTTTGACGCAAATGACGGCCTTGGCCAGGCAATTCAGGATTTGAATACGGTGGTACAATAAAGAGATGAAGCTTTCTCTCGTTGAAAAGCGCAAAGAGGCAGGGGATGCCGTTTCGTTCGTTTTCAAGCCCGCCGCGCCGTTTTCCTGGCAAGCGGGACAATTTTTGCACTACACACTGCCGCATGCGAATCCCGATGACCGCAAAACAGAAAGATATTTCACCATTTCCGCGGCGCCATTCGAGAATCGCGTGATGCTCACCACGCGCCTTGTCGAAAAGAAATCGACGTTTAAAGAAGCGCTTTCGGCATTGCCCGTTGGCGGCGCGATAGAAGCCGACGGTTTAGAGGGTGATTTTGTCGTGGACGACCCGACTGCCGGGCTGATTTTGATCGCGGGCGGCATCGGCATTACGCCCTTTCGCGCGATTCTCCTCGACTTGGACAAGAAAGGGGTTCCGATAAATGCCACACTGCTCTATGCCAACCGCGATAATGATTTCGTCTATAAGGACGAGCTGGAGGCGCTTGCGCGCAAACACACGAACTTCAAAATTCATTATTTTGTCACTCCCGAAAAAATCGACGAGCAAGCGATCCGCAACGCAGCCCCCGATCTTTCAAAACCTGTTTTTTACGTTTCGGGGCCGGAACCGATGGTTGAAGCCTTCGAAAAAATGATGCTCGGCATGGGCATCACCGAACCGCATCTGAAGCGCGATTACTTCCCCGGTTACAACTGGCCCTAGAACCCGTCTCAAAAGCGAAAGCCCCTTCCGCCGTTCTATCGCAATTATTATCCGCGTTATGATATCATGAGCCGAAAAAAAACTATTGCTTGGAGCGCTGATTCTTATCGGGATGCCTCCTCGCATTCGCGTGGGTTTCGGGGGCGGCATCCCTCCAGCTGTCAAGCGGGTCTTGTTGATTCTATTAACCCTTTAAAATCAAGGATATCCCGGGGCTTGACGGACACGGGGGGTAGTGTGCTACAATTCCTTTAATCGGCAAAAACCACGCCCCTTCGCAATAAGGGGTTTTGCCTTGTTCTTCCGCGCTTCGTTGTTTTTCATATTGTAAACGGGTTACATTAAATGTTTTTAAAGAAAAAATAAAATAAAAATGAAGTCATTACGCGCGTTTCACGCGAAACGCGACGATTTTTATGCTGACGGTTTTTATCGGATGCAATCCCCGCGTGGTGCGAGCGGCGGAGTCGAAGGCGGAGGTTCCCGAGCTTTTATAAAAAACAAAAATTAATTTTACATTAAATGCCTAAATTCTCCTCAACAAAGCATTTCGGGAAAACGAAGCCGGCGATCAAGCCGTTCAACCTGAACGAGTCGCAGCTCAAATCATATGAGTGGTTCCGCGACAAGGGGCTTCGCGAATTGCTGGACGAGATTTCGCCGATCTACGACCACACGGGCAAGGAGATCGAATTGAGCTTCACCGATTACCATTTCGACGAACCGAAATACGATGAGACGACAGCGCGTTACAAAGATGCCACTTATGAAGCGGCGCTTCGCGTTACGCTGAAGCTCGAGAATAAAAAAACCGGCCGGAAGGAATTGCAGGAGGTGTATTTCGGCGACTTCCCGATCATGACCGGGCGCGGCACGTTCATCGTGAACGGCGTCGAACGCGTGGTCGTCGCCCAACTCATCCGTTCGGCGGGATCGTACTTCACGGCGGTGCCGTGGCGCGGCCGCCAGCTTTTCGGCGCGAAGATCATTCCGAACCGCGGCGCCTGGCTTGAGTTCGAGACGGACGCGGACGGCGCGATCAGCGTGAAGATCGATCGGCGCAGGAAGGTGCCGGTGACGGACATTCTTCGCGTCTTCGGCATGGAAGAAGAAAAATTGCGCACGGCATTCGCGGATGTGGACAAAGGCCCCGTGAAATACATGGAAGCGACGCTCAAAAAGGACGCCGCGAAGGATAAGGACGAATCGTACGTGGAAATCTACCGCCGCTTGCGGCCTGGGGATCCCGCGACCGCCGCGACCGCGAAAAGCCTGATCGACGCCATGTTCCAGCGCCCGGACCGCTACGACCTTTCGCCCGTCGGCCGCTATAAGATGAACCAGCGCCTCAATTTTGGACGCAAAAAGCAGGGATACCTTCTCGATCTCGAAGACCTCACGGGCATCGTCCGCGAGATCATCACCTTGAATAATAATCCGCAGGCCCAGCCGGACGATATCGACCACCTGGGCAACCGCCGCTTGAAGGCGGTGGGCGAACTCTTGCAGGGCCGGCTCCGCATCGGGCTCGCGCGCCTGCGCCGCATCATCCAGGACCGGATGTCCACGGAAGACAAGGAAAAGCTCATGCCGTCGCAGCTCATCAACTTCCGCCCGATTGCGGCGGTCGTCAAAGAATTTTTCGCGTCGTCCCAGCTTTCGCAGTTCATGGACCAGGTGAACCCCCTGGCCGAGCTCGAACACAAGCGCCGCATTTCGGCTCTCGGCCCCGGCGGCCTCACGCGCGAGCGCGCGAGCTTCGAAGTGCGCGACGTGCACCGCTCGCACTACGGCCGCATCTGTCCGATTCAAACTCCGGAAGGCGCGAACATCGGCCTTATCAACTATCTCGCGAGTTTCACGCGCATCAACGATCTTGGTTTTTTGGAAACGCCGTACGCGAAAGTGACGAACGGCCGTATCACGGACGAGATCGTCTGGATGGATGCGCTCGAGGAAGAGCGCTTCAAGATCACGCACGCGGGCGTAAAGCGCGACGCGGAAGGAAACATTCTGGAGGTATCGGCGGAAACCCGCATCCACGGAAATCCCGGCACCTGCGCACCGAGCGAGATCGATTATATAGATGTCGCTCCGCACCAGTTCATTTCGGTCGCGACTTCGCTTATTCCTTTTTTACAGCACGACGACGCGAACCGCGCGCTCATGGGTTCGAATATGCAGCGGCAAGCCGTTGTTTCGATCCATCCCGACGCGCCGTACGTTTCGACGGGCGAGGAAGACAAAGTGGCGCTCGATTCCGGATACGTGGTTACGGCGGAAGCGGACGGCAAGGTGCTCGAATCCGATGCGAGCCACGTGAAAGTGAAATATGCGAAGGGGATTAAGAACTACCCGCTTGAGAATTTCAAGCGTTCGAACCAGTTCACCTGCATTTCCCAGCGGCCGCTCGTGAACGGCGGGGACGCCGTGAAAAAGGGAGACGTGCTGGTCGACGGTCCGTCGATCCAGAACGGAGTGCTTGCACTCGGGCAGAACCTACTCGTCGCTTTCATGTCGTGGGAAGGCGCGAATTTCGAAGACGCCATCATTCTTTCGGAGCGCGTCGTTCGTGACGATTTGTTCACCTCTATTCATATCGAAGAATTCGAGCACGATGTCCGCGACACGAAGCTCGGCCCCGAAATAACGACGCCCGACATTCCGAACGTCTCGGAGGAAAAATTGAGGAACCTGGATGAAGAAGGCATCATTCGCATCGGCGCCGAAGTGAAATCCGGCGACATTTTGGTCGGAAAAATTTCTCCGAAAGGCGAAGCAGAACTTACTTCGGAAGAGCGCCTGCTCCGCGCCATCTTCGGCGAGAAAGCGCGCGACGTGAAGGACACTTCGCTCACGCTGCCGCACGGCAAACGCGGTCGCATCGTGAATATCAAGATCAAAGACCGCGAGAAAGGAGAAAAATTGGAGCCGGGCATCATCCGGAAGATCCAAGTGGAGGTCGCGGAACTTCGCAAAGTGCAGGCGGGCGACAAGCTTGCCGGCCGCCACGGCAACAAAGGCGTCATTTCACAGGTACGGAAAGTGGAAGACATGCCGTATCTCGACGATGGCACGCCCGTCGACATCATTTTGAATCCGCTGGGCGTTGCGTCCCGTATGAACCTCGGGCAGATTCTCGAAACGCATCTCGGCCTCGCCGCCGCGAAGCTCGGCTATCGCGCCGTGACGCCGGGACTCGACTCCGCGAGCGAGGATGACATCAAGTCCGAACTTCGCCGCGCGGGGCTGCCCGAAGACGGCAAATTCATCCTGCACGACGGCCGCACCGGCCAGCCCTTCGACAACAAGGTCATGGTCGGACAGGTCTATATTATGAAGCTCAACCACTTGGTCGAAGACAAGGCGCACATGCGCTCGATCGGCCCGTACTCGCTCATCACGCAGCAGCCCTTGGGCGGCAAGGCGCAGTTCGGCGGCCAGCGTTTCGGCGAAATGGAAGTGTGGGCTTTGGAAGGTTATGGCGCGCGCCACACGCTCCAGGAAATGCTTACGATCAAATCGGACGACGTTCTCGGCCGCGCCGCCGCGTACGAATCTATTATCAGAGGAGAAACGATCAAGGAGCCGAACCTGCCGGCGTCGTTCAACGTACTCATGAACGAGCTGAAGTCGCTCGCGTTCGACATCCGGCCCGTGTTCGATTCCGAAAACGACCGGCGCGAGGATTTTTCGGCGCTCAAGATCAGCGTGGCATCGTCCGAAGAAATCTTGAAGTGGTCGCACGGCGAAGTGATCAAGCCCGAAACGATCAACTACCGCACACAGCGTCCGGAAAAAGACGGCCTCTTCTCCGAGCGCATCTTCGGCCCGACGAAAGATTATGAATGCTACTGCGGCAAATACCGCCGCGTGCGCTACAAGGGCGTCGTTTGCGACAAGTGCGGCGTCGAAGTCACGCGTGCGGTCGTGCGCCGCGAGCGCATCGGCCACATCGCGCTTGCCGCACCCGTTTCGCACATTTGGTTCCTGAAGAGCGTGCCGTCGCGCCTTTCGTTGATGCTCGACGTGCCGGCGCAGAAACTCGAGCGCGTCATCTATTATTCCGCCTACATCGTGACCGAAGTGAAGGAAGACCTCCGCGACCAGGTGCTCAAAGACCTCGGGCGCGAACTCAAGGGCAAGCTCAAGGTGAGCGCGAAGGACAAAAAGATGAAGGCCGATCTCCAGGAGGCGGCCGACATGACGGAAGAGTATTTGGAAGACCTCCGCGTGGGCCAAGTGCTTTCGGAGATGGAATATTTCAACCTTTCCCGGCGTTTCGGAGGCGTCTTCAAGGCGTCCTCGGGAGCGGAAGCAGTGCGTTCGATCCTCGAGAAGATGGACCTGCGCAAGGAAATGCAGAAAGTGGAAAAAGATCTGGAGACCGCGAAGGATCCGATGGCGCAAAGCAAGGTCCTGCGCCGGCTCAAGATGTTCCGTTCGATGATCAAGAACGGCGCCCGGCCGGAGTCCATGATTCTTACGATTCTCCCCGTGCTTCCGCCGGATCTGCGTCCGATGGTCGCGCTCGACGGCGGCCGCTATGCGACCTCCGATTTGAACGACCTCTACCGCCGCGTGATCAACCGCAACAACCGCCTGAAGAAATTGCTCGAGATCAAGGCGCCGGATGTGATCGTGCGCAACGAAAAACGCATGCTCCAGGAATCGGTGGATGCCCTGATCGACAACTCCGCGCGCTTCGGCGTGCAGCAGCTTTCGGCACAGCGCCGTCCGCTCCGCTCCTTGGCCGACATGCTCAAGGGCAAGCAGGGCCGTTTCCGCCAGAACCTGCTCGGCAAGCGCGTGGACTATTCCGGCCGTTCGGTGATCGTCGTGGGCCCGAAGCTCAAGCTCGACGAGTGCGGCATTCCGAAACGCATGGCGTTGGAATTGTTCCGGCCGTTCGTGATCAGTGAAATCATGAAACGCGGGCTTGCGCACAACATCCGCAGCGCTAATCGCGTTGTTGAAGAGGGCACGGACGAGGTCTGGGCCATTCTCGAAGAAATCATCAAAGACCGCCGCGTGCTTTTGAACCGCGCTCCCACGCTCCACCGCCTTTCCGTACAGGCATTCCGCCCGCTGCTCGTCGAAGGCCTTGCGCTCCAGATTCCGCCGCTCGTCTGTACCGCGTTCAATGCGGACTTCGACGGTGACCAGATGGCCGTGCATTTGCCGCTCTCGGTCGAAGCCCAGCGCGAAGCCGCGGAGATCATGTCCGCCGGCAGAAACCTTTTGAAGCCCGCGACGGGAGACCTCATCACTATGCCTACGCAGGACATGGTTTTGGGCGTCTATTATCTCACGCAAATGGACGAAGCAAAAAAAGCGATGAAGGCGATGTCTTCCCTGAACGAAGGGATGCTCGCGCTCGAAACAGGCACGATCACACTCCACGAACCGATTCGCTTTGAAGGGATGACGACGACTCTCGGCCGCGTCATCTTCAACCAGGCGCTCGACGGCAACGTGGAATTCGTGAACGACAATTTGAACAAGAAAAAACTTTCGAAGCTCATCGAGCGGATCCTCGCACAACACGGGATCGACGCCGCGCGCGAGGCTTTGGATAAAGTGAAACTTCTCGGCTTCGACATGGCGACGCGTTCGGGCATCACCTGGTCCATCGCCGATCTCGTGATTCCGGCGAACAAACCGGGCGTCATGGCGGCTTCCGAAAAAGAAGTGGAGCTTATCCGCGGCCAGTACAGCGAAGGCCTCTTGACCGACGGCGAGCGCCGCGCGCGCACGATCAACGTCTGGGAGCGCGCGAAGGAAGAGATCGCGAAAGGGGTCGCGACCGCCTTGCCAAAGGACAATTCCATTTATCGCATCATCGATTCCGGATCGAGAGGTTCCTGGGCGCAGCCGATTCAGATGATGGGCATGAAGGGGCTCGTTTCGAACCCGAAAAACGAGATTATCGAACTGCCGATCAAGTCGTCTTTCAAGGAAGGGCTTTCGGTGCTTGAATACTTCATTTCCACGACCGGTGCCCGCAAGGGAACGACGGATACCGCTTTGAAGACCGCGCAAGCCGGGTATCTCACGCGGCGGCTCGTCGACGTTTCGCAGGACCTCATTATCCGTGAGGAAGATTGCCGCACGAAGGATGGCGTCGATCTTCGCCGCGAGGACGGAAAAGAGTTCAATCAGTCGTTCGCTTCAAAACTCTTCTCGCGCACGGCGCTCGACGATATCCGTATCGACCGCAAGATCGCGGTTCGCGCGGGCGAAATAATCGACCGCGAGACGTCGGAGATGCTCGACAAGTCGAAACTCGAAGTAGTGAAGGTCCGCTCGGCGATCACCTGCAAAACGCTCTACGGCGTGTGCGCGCTCTGTTACGGATTCGATCTCGGCAGTAACAAGCCCGTGAAAATCGGTTCCGCGGTCGGCGTCATCGCCGCGCAATCGATCGGCGAGCCTGGCACCCAGCTTACGATGCGCACGTTCCACACGGGCGGCGTCGCGGGCGCGGACATCACGCACGGTTTGCCGCGCGTCGAAGAGCTTTTTGAGGTCCGTCCGCCGAAAGGCAAGGCGATTCTCGCTCCCGAGGACGGCGTGATCGAAAAATTCGAGGAACGCGGATCGCTGAAGATCGTATCCTTGACCGCGAAAGGCGGGAAGAAGGCGAAAGTGGTCGAAATGAGCGTGCCGCGTTCGGCCATGATGTTCGTGAAGCCCGGTGATGTCGTTGAAAAAGGCATGCAGCTTTCCGAAGGCCATATCGACCTCCGCGAACTCCTCGAGTACAAGGGCATCAATGCCGTCGAGCGCTATATCATCAACGAAGTCCAGCGTATTTATTCTTCGGAAGGCTCTCCGATCAACAACAAGCACATCGAGATTATTATTCGTCAGATGTTCTCGCGCGTGCGGATCAAGGACCAGGGCGGCGCACAGGACCTCGTGATGGGCGAGATCGTCGAGAAAGACCGCGTGGCCGAAGTGAACCGGGCGCTGAAGCGCGAAGGAGAGAAGCCGGTGAAGATCGAGGAAATGCTTTTGGGCATCACCCGCGTCGCAATCTCCGCGGAATCGTTCCTCTCGGCGGCGTCCTTCCAGGACACCGCGCGCGTGCTCGTCAAAGCCGCAATCGAAGGCAAGACCGACAGCCTGCGGGGACTCAAGGAGAATGTGATTATCGGCCGCCTGATCCCCATCGGATCATCGCAGAAAGAGAAGAAGTTCCTGAGCGAAGAGGTCGCGACGCGCGCGACTGCGGAAGCGAGCAGCGAGTAGCGGGCACCGAATGTTTTCGTTTAGCGCGCGAACAGCCACTCCGGTGGCTGTTCGCGTTTTATCCGTGCTTTATTTTTTCTTTAGGTTTATTTTATCCCTGTCTGCTATGATTGTATTGCCGGATCAAGATCCGGGGACGGTCTCCGATCGGCGCGTCCGACATCCGATCGGCGGGACTTGCGGAAAACCGTTCCCCATAGTAAACTCATAACCATGCCACAAGACGCGGAACAGAAGGAAAAGCGGCCTTACGAGATAGCGTTTCTCGTGAAGGAAGAAGAAGCGGCGAAAGATTTCGCGCGGCTTTTTTCGCAGCACGGCGTCCTGGTCCGCAAGGAAGGGCAGTTGAAGAAAATCCAGCTTGCTTATCCGGTGGAACATGCGACGCAAGCGTACTTCGGTTTTTTCGAGGTTGAGGCCGCGCCGCAGGACGTAAAGCAGCTCGAAAAAGACCTGCGCACGGAAGCGCGCGTTTTGCGCACCATGATTATGAAAATCGAGACCGAGAGCGTGCGTGCGGCGGAAGCGGCAGGGGTGCGCCCGCGCCGTCCGATGTCCTCAGCGCCGCGCCGCGCGCCGGCCGTGAGCGATGCCGCGCCTGCACCCATGAGAAAACCGGCGCTCAGCAACGAAGCGCTCGAAAAAAAGATAGAGGAGATATTACAATAATTTTCAATTTTCAATTTACAAAACGGACGGCTCTTGAAAATTGCTAAATTGAAAATTAATCCAGCTCATGAACCTCAACAAAGCTATCATCATCGGGCGGGTCACCGCGGATCCTCAGCTTCGCACCACGGCCGGCGGACAGCCGGTGTCCTCCTTCGGCATCGCGACGAACCGCGTTTGGACGGACAAGAGCGGTGCAAAGCAGGAAGAAACGGAATTCCATAATATTGTCGTCTGGGGCAGAACTGCCGAAATCGCGGCGCAATATCTTACGAAGGGCGCGACCGTGCTCATCGAAGGGCGTTTGCAGACGCGGAGCTGGACGGACAAAACCGGCGGTCAGCGGAAGACGACCGAGATCATCTGCGAGAAGCTCCAGCTCGGGCCGCGCGCCCAAGGAGCGGGCCCGAGGCAACGCGGAGGCGGTTTCGCGGGCGGCGCCAAAGCAGCTCCCGTGGGAAAGGCGTCGGAAGAGATTCCCACGATAAATATAGATGAAAGCGAGGAAGTAAAGGCGGAGGACCTTCCGTTCTAGCTCGCTAGCTCTTTAGCGCTCGAAATCATAATAATGGATTTCTCGCGTTTAGCTCGTTAGTAAATTCACTTGACGAATTGCTAAAGAGCCAATAAGCTAAAGAGCCAAAGAGCTTTAAACATATGGCTAAAAAAATCAAAACAGTGTTAAAAATCCAGATCCAGGCCGGCAAGGCGACCCCTGCGCCGCCGATCGGCACGGCTTTGGGCCCGCAGGGTATCAACATCCAGGACTTCTGCAAGAAGTTCAACGACGCGACGAAAGAAATGACGGGCGACGTCGTTCCCGCGGAGATCACGATATTCGAGGACCGCAGTTTCACGTTCAAGCTTAAAACTCCTCCGGCTTCCGCGCTTTTGAAACGCGCCGCCGGCGTCGAAAAAGGCGCGGCGAATCCTTTGACCGGCAAAGTAGGCAAGGTGAGCAGGGCGGATGTAAGAAAGATCGCCGAGCGCAAAATGGCGGACCTCAATACCGAAGACCTCGACGCAGCGGAAAGAATGATCAGAGGAACCGCAAAGAATATGGGAATTGAAGTGATAGATTAAAAAACGCCTGAGGGCGTTTTTTAATCTATCACACCCGCATCCACCTTCGCCAAGGCTTCGGCGGGCAGGCGGGGAGCGAGCGAGGATCCACGCTTCCGGAAGTCACTTCGTTCCTATCCAGCGCTTTCCCCGCGCTTTTTTGTCATCCCGGAATCCCGCCAAAGCGGGAGGAACGGGATCCGCTCTCTTTTGTCTTCCCGGAAAATCGTCGTAGCGATTTGTCCGGGAACCATACGATAAAAAAATGATTTTAAAGGTATGGATCCCGGACTTCGCCAAAGGCGGATCCGGGAAGACAAGGGGGGCGCACGTAGTACAACAGTGTCAGGAACTCTTTCCCACCGAGAAATACTTGACCCCTCCGAGTTTTTGCCTTCACTGGAACAAGGGCTGTTTTTTCCTTCATCCAAACATCAGGGTATTCCCGCAAACTGAATGCGAAAGGTCGCCTACAGAACCCATCTCAAAAATACCGCGGGCCGCGATATCGGCCGCGCTTCGCGAGGCCGCGAAGCAAGGATGAAGGCGTACCCTTGGGTACGCCGAGTCCGCGGCGACAATGGCATCGCGAAGCGCGGCCATATCCCCAAGGGTTTCGGCTCTTTTCCCGCCCCGCCGCGTTACGCCTCGTCGCCGTACCGCAAGGGTACGGCTTCCTCGGCAAGCCCCGCCCGAACGTACCCGTTCGGTACGGGCGGGCTTGCGGGATCGGGAAAAGAGCGCGAAACGCGGCTACGCGGTATTTTTGAGATGGGTTCTGGGAGGCTGCGAAGGCAGTCGAGATACAGGGCCGATTACACCAGTAATCGAGCCCGTCTCTTCAGGAATGAAAACCGGAGCCTATTGGCAGTCCCTTGACACGATTGCCAATCGAGCTATACTTACGAGTGAAATGGATGAACGCGGTACGAATATATTGGAGGCGGCTATCGAGGCCTTCATCGCATCCGGTGAGCCCGTGAGTTCGAGCCGTCTCTACAATGAATATGATTTCGGCATCCGGCCGGCAATGATCCGGCTTGAGCTCGAAAAACTTTCGGACGAAGGCTTTTTGGAGCAGCCGCACCATTCGGCCGGTCGGGTTCCCACGGACAGGGGATACGAGTTTTTCGCCGAACGCATTCTCGAGGACGAGGACGGCGCAAAGCGCGCGGAACGGTTCGCCGGATTCCGCAGTATGCTCGCGCGCGGCGCGCTTCCGGACCTTGCGGAAGAGCTTGCCGAGGAATTGGGGCTTCTGAGCGTTGCAACGGCTCCTTCACGCCGGTCGCTCTATAAAGAAGGGCTCGATGGCCTCGTGGAGCAGATGGACGGGCTCGCATCCGACGATCTGAAATCCATTGTCCGCGATTTCGTGGAGATCGACGAGCGGCTTGCGCGCATCGCGAAAACGCTTGAACGATCCGAAGCGACGCCCGCGGTCTTTGTCGGCAGGAAAAGCCCGATCACAAAAAGCGAAACTCTTTCCGTGGTGATGGGCCGCTACGAAGCGGATGGCGGGCCGATCCTGCTTTTCGCGATCGGTCCCAAGCGGATGGATTACCGGAAAGCGGTGCGAATGTTTAAAAATTTATAAATACAAGAAGTAAGAAGCAAGAATTAAGGTTTTCATTGTGTTTTCCCTGCTTCTTATTTCTTAATTCTAAAATCCATGGACGAACCAAAAAATAACAATAAAGACCTGGATCCCCGCTTGCGCGGGGACGAAGGAAAAGGAAGCGAGTTCGAAGAGCTGAAGAAGCAGCGCGATGAATACCTCGACGGCTGGAAGCGCGCGAAAGCCGACTTCATCAATTATAAAAAGGAGGAGATGAGGCATCTGCAGGAAGTCGCGCAGTACGCGAACGAAGACTTGATGAAAGACCTGGTTTCCGTGCTCGATAATTTTGACCTGGGTCTGCGTCAGCTCGAGAAAGCCGGACCGGTCGAAAAAGGCGTGTACATGATCCGTTCACAGATTGAGGATACGCTGAAGCGCCGCGGGCTCGAACGGTTCAATGTGAAAGCAGGGGACGAATTCGATCCGTCGATTGCCGAAGCGGTCGCGATGGCGGAGTCGGAGAAGCCTTCGGGCACGATTCTCGAAGAAATCGAGCCGGGATATAAATTGCATGATAAAATAATAAGACCGGCGAGGGTGAAGGTGACAAAATGATCCGCAGATCATTTTGTCATCCCGGTGAAGGCCGGGATCCGTGCTTCCGAAAAATATTCATACACATAAATTTAAAAACACGGACCCCGGCCTTCGCCGGGGCGACATAAATAAAAAATAAAAAACATGCCAAAAATCATAGGAATCGATTTGGGAACAACTAATTCTGCGGTGGCCGTCATGGAAGGCGGCGAGCCGAAGATCCTTGAGAACGCCGAGGGCAACCGCACGACGCCTTCGATCGTTGCGATGTCCAAAGCAAACGAGCGGCTTGTGGGCCTGCTTGCGAAGCGGCAGTCCATCACGAATCCCAAAAATACGGTATTCTCCGTGAAACGGCTTGTCGGCCGGAAATTTTCCGATCCGGAAGTCCAGCGCGACAAAGCGTGGCTATCGTACGACATGCAAGCGAGCCCGTCGGGCGGCGTCGAGGTGAAGCTGGGAGATAAATGGTATTCGCCGGAGGAAATTTCCTCTTTTATATTGGCAAAACTCAAGGCGGACGCCGAAGCGAAACTCGGCGAGAAGGTGACGGAGGCTGTGATCACGGTGCCGGCCTATTTCGACGATTCGCAACGGCAGGCGACGAAAAACGCGGGCGAGATCGCGGGACTCAAAGTGAGCCGTCTCGTGAACGAACCGACGGCCGCGGCATTGGCGTACGGCATGAACAAGAAGAAGAACGAAAAGATCGTCGTCTACGATTTCGGCGGCGGCACGTTCGACATTTCCGTGCTCGAGGTGGGAGACGATACGGTCGAGGTGAAATCGACCGGCGGCGACACGCATTTGGGCGGCGACGATTTCGACAAAAAAATACAGGAATATCTTGTGGCTGAATACAAAAAGCAGGAGGGCATCGATATTTCGAAGGATTCCTTGGCGGTGCAGCGTCTCAAGGAAGCGGCGGAAAAAGCGAAGCACGAACTTTCGAGCGCGATGGAGACGGAGATCAATATTCCCTACATTTCGTCCGGTGCCGATGGCCCGAAGCACTTCCTCATGAAGATGACGCGCGCGAAACTTGAGTCGCTCGTCCAGGAATATATCGATCGTTCGATCATGCTCACGAAAGAAACCGTGACCGCCCCCGCTCCGAAGGGCGCCGGATTCAAGCTGGACGAAATAAATGAAGTCGTGCTTGTGGGCGGGCAGACCCGGATGCCCGCGATGGCTGAGGCCGTGAAAAATCTTTTCGGCAAGGAGCCACACAAAGGCATCAATCCGGACGAGGTGGTCGCAATCGGCGCTGCGGTGCAGGCCGGGATTCTCCAGGGCGACGTGAAAGACATTTTGCTTTTGGACGTGACACCGCTTTCCTTGGGTATTGAAACAATGGGAGGAGTGGCGACGCCGATGATCCAGAAGAACACGACCGTGCCCACGGCGAAGACGCAGACGTTCTCGACCGCGGCCGACAACCAGACTTCCGTCGAAATCCACGTGACGCAGGGCGAGCGGCCGCTTTCCGCGGACAATAAAACACTCGCGCGATTCATCTTGGACGGCATTCCGCCGTCGCCGCGCGGTTTGCCGCAGATCGAGGTTGCGTTCGACATTGATGCGAACGGCATCCTGAACGTTTCCGCGAAGGACAAGGCGACCGGCAAATCGCAATCGGTGAAGGTCGAAGCATCGACCTCGCTTTCGAAGGATGAGATCGAGAAGTTGAAGCGCGAAGCGGCGGAGCAC
>DATLTV010000039.1:0-2766 GCA_035533375.1 Minisyncoccota bacterium | reverse complement strand
CCGCGCAAATAAAACCCAATAAACGTTTCTAAAATCTGCCGCAAATTCGGCTCTCTGGGCGGGCGGCGTACGAGACGGTCGTTTCGGCGCGAACAAAACGGCTCAAAAAAAGCATCGCCGTTTCTATTATTTTCGAACTTTGACGAACCCACGGGACATTGCCCGCCCTATCATTGCGTACCGCCATTAACTCCTCGTTCCGCAAGCAATAGACTGCGCTCGAGCCGCGTCGGAAGAGGCACTCTAGCTACGTTCGGCGATAAGCCCGCAGTAGGGATGCAGGCAGATTGAAATCACAGCACCTTCATCGCCGAGTAGGCGATAATAAATAGAGTCCAGCTCAAAACTTCCTCGCCGCGCCCCGCGGGGAGAAGGAAATTGCCGACAACGCAACAAGAAAGAGTTTTCGATATGAGTTTTAAATAAAATGATAAAAATCGGCGAAAAAATACAAGAGTTCGAGGCCACCGCTTACGATCCGGGAAAGGATGATTTTGTAAAAGTAAAAGCATCCGACTATGCCGGAAAGTGGCTGCTGCTTATGTTCTACCCGGCGGATTTTACGTTTGTTTGTCCGACGGAACTTGAGGATGCCGCCAAACAGTATGATGCATTTAAAAAACTGGGTGCCGAGATCATGAGCATTTCCACCGACACCGAATTTGTCCATAAGGCATGGCACGATCATTTGGATGCCGTGAAAAAGGTCCCGTTCCTGATGCTTGCCGATCCGACCGGAAACATTTGCCGTGAATTCGGAGTGTACATTGAAGAACAGGGGCTGGCCCTGCGCGGAACCTTCGTCATCGATCCCGATGGTGTTTTAAAAACCATGGAAGTGCACGACAATTCTATAGGCCGGAGCGCTAGAGAGCTTCTGAGGAAGCTTCAGGCGGCGAAATTCGTTCGCGAACACAAAGGCAAGGTTTGTCCGGCAAGCTGGGAGCCCGGCAAAGACGTATTGGAACCGGGCGCGGACATAGTGGGGAAGATATAGTCCGGCTTCCTTTTGAGAAAGTTCTGTCAGGGGCGAAGAACGACAATCATTTCGGGAACACTATTTTTTCGATCCCGTTCCCGCCGACATAATAGAGGGAATTCGTTTTTTCATCGTATGAGGCGAATGGGGTTTTCGCGACCATCGTGAAATTTTCGAGCGCGCCGTCCTTGAGATCGAGGAATTTCACCGCGTCGGGATAGTGGACGAAGAGATGCATGCCGTCGCCGTACCAATCGACCGACTGGGCCAACCGCACGTCCGGCAGGTTGAAGCGGTAATATTCCTTGTCCTGAGTGAAGAAAAACACCTCAAGCGAATTTTCCTCGAGCGCCGCTGCAGCCGAACCGTCGGCGGTGAACGAAAAATCTTTCACGTCGTCCGCGATCTTCGCGAGCGTGCCGTTTGTCGTGTCATAAAGGTACAAGCTACCGTCGTCTTCGAGAAGCGCAAGCGTATTGTTCGCGACCCAGCGGAGTTTCGCGGTTTTGCCATGGATGCTTCCCGCGCTTGACTGGATGTTTCCGAGAAATTTGTCGTAGATTACGAGCGTCGAGGTGTTCGCCGTTTCATTCCATGTGGTCCATGCGAAAAAGAATTGCGATGGCGCGGCAAGCGTGAAGATCGTTCCGGGCGCCGCGCTTTTCACGCGGGAGAAGGCGAGTGACACGGGATCAAAGAGAGAGATCGCCGCGGGAGAGACGACGAGGAGGTTCGTGCCGTCGTACGGATCGATCATGATGTCGGAGATCTTTTTTGCGTTCACTCCCGCTTTTGCGAGTGCCGTGGTGACATCCGTGCGCGCGGTGGCGCTCACTCTGAAGAGAGAATAATCTCCGTTCGCCGCGTTGAAACTCAGAATATTCCTGAAGTCGTTCGTCCACCCGAGGACATCGCCCGATCCGATGCGCGCGAGGTCGAGCGAAAGCGTCCCCGTCGCGGTGTCCTTCACGGGCGTCGTGATGAATTGGCCGTCGAAAAGCCGGAACCGTGCGATGGTCCCCGTCGCGGCTCTTGTCGAACTATCGGGTACGAGTACCGCGTTCCGTTCATCGGCGACAAGCGACGGCGCGACCTGCACTTTCTCCGTCCACGGTTTGTACCCCGGGGAGGAAAGCTGCAAGTCGTAGGTTTTCGGGAACAGGTCGTTCACGAGCGTGCCGTTTTCGAAGAATCCGGAATTATTGCTGATCGGCTTTTTGTCGAGCGTGATCGCGGCATTCCGCGGAACGCTTTGCACGAAAATGCCGCCCACCTTGCTCGCCGTGAAGGTCGTGAGATCAAGTCGCCAGCCGTTCACGTATAAAATGACGCCTGCGCCGAGGACGATGAACGCGGCAAGGAGTGCATAAAAAAGACGATTGCGGGAGCGGAGGGTCATAAAATATAGATTATTCGTAATTAAGCAATTAAGCAATTAGTAATTTACCCGATTCCCCATTTACCGCTTGCCGAATTACATTGTCCTCATCTTTCATCTCTTCTTCAGTGCTTGTTGTGTTATACTGAATATAGTCCCGCTTTAGATTTCGGATCAAACAATATATTAAGGGAGGGCGATATCCCTGCGATCCTTGGATTGCAGTTGAGCCCACCCACTTGGCTCAATGCCAGAAATCGGGCGGGATGCAAAAAAATCGGCTTAACGCCGATTTTTTTGCATCCAGCCCGTCCCCGCCACAAGCGGGGACCCAGAAGTCATAGCAGCAAAAAAATCGACGAAGCGCGCTTTTTGCATCCCGCCGGTCCTTCCGTATTTCTTCTTCGTC
>DATLTV010000038.1:0-8245 GCA_035533375.1 Minisyncoccota bacterium | reverse complement strand
TTTCCTACACGGGGAAACTCCCGTTTCCCCAACCCCCTTCCCGGCATAAACACCCCCTACTATTGTCAATATGAATCCAAAGCAATACCAGTTGATAATCATTGGAGGTGGCCCTGGAGGAGTAGCCGCGGGTATTTATGCCGCCCGTAAAAAAATAAAAACGCTTTTGATCGCCGACAGCTTCGGCGGGCAGTCTTTGGTTTCGAATGATGTGCAGAATTGGATCGGCACGAAATCGATTTCCGGCTTTGACCTCGCGCAAAATCTCGAGGCGCATCTCCGCGCGCAGGAGGGGATCGAAATCGCCGATGGCGACCTCGTCGTATCCGTGAAAAAAACCGATGGCGGCTTCGCGGTCGAAACACAGAAAGGCAAAACGTTCGAAACGAAGTACGTACTCATGGCCTCGGGCAGCCGCAGGCGCAAGCTTGGCGTCCCGGGTGAAAAGGAATTCGATGGCAAAGGGGTCGTCTATTGCACGACCTGCGATGCGCCGCTTTTCGGCGGAAAGACCGTGGCGGTCGTGGGCGGCGGTAATTCCGCGCTTGAGGGAGTGATCGATGTCCTTGCCTACGCTTCGAAAATATATTTGATCGTGCGTTCGGAGGTGCTCAAGGGCGATCCGATCACGCAGGAAAAGGTGAAAAGCCATCCGCAGGTCGAGATCCTTTGGAATAGCGTCGTCGAAGAGATCCGCGGGAAAGAACTCGTGACCGGCGTGCGCGTGAAGAATACGAAAACAGGCGAGACGAAAGAACTTCCGCTCGACGGCGTTTTCGTCGAGATCGGCCTTATCCCGAACTCCGATGCCGTGAAGGATCTGGCGAAGCTTGATGCAATCGGCGAAATCATCATCGACCACAAAACGCAGGAAAGCTCCTGCCCCGGCATCTGGGCCGCGGGCGACGTTTCGGATGTCTTGTACAAGCAGAACAACATCTCCGCCGGCGATGCCGTGAAGGCGGTTTTGAATATCTACGAGAAGCTGAAGAAAGGCTAGCTTGTTTTTTCAGCTCGAACATTCTTATCTGTCGCCGCGTGTATTTTCCCGGAGCGGAGGGTTTCCATTGCGCCGACTTAAAGAGAGCCCCGTTTTTCCAAGCGGAGAGCTTTCGTTTTGAAGGGTTTTTCGGAGTCGCGAAGGCGACGAGAATAAGGGCGTTCCGAGCACGGAACGACCCGTCCCTTCAAAACGAGAGATCGGAGCTGTTGGCAATCGCTTGACAAGATTGCCAATAGGCTTATAATTCACTGATAAAAGGTCAAGAAAAATAAAATACGAAACAATGCAGTTCAAGCCATTATCAAACAATGTTTTTCTCGAGCCGTTCGCGGAGGAGAAAACAACGAAGTCCGGAATCGTACTGCCCGATACGGCGGAGAAGGAAAAGCCGGTGAAAGGAACGGTGCTCGCGACGGGTCCCGGGAAAGTGAATGAAAAAGGCGAGCGAGTCGCCATGTCCGTAAAGGCCGGGGACAAAGTGCTTTTCGAAAAATACGGGATGGATGAAATAGAGGTCGAAGGGAAAAAATACCTGGTCGGCGCCGAGGACAAGATTCTCGCGATTATCGAGTAGATCGAAAGACCGCGAGAATTTTCAATTATCAATTTACAATTTTTAAATAATTTTCAATCGCCAATTTTCAATAAAGTTTGAAAATTGAAAATTGAAAATTTCGACACTATGACCAAACAACTCAAATTCAACGAAGACGCCCGCGCGGCGATCAAGAAAGGCGTGGACAAGCTTGCCGAAGCGGTCAAGATGACGCTCGGCCCGCGCGGCCGCGCGGTCGTGATCGAAAAAAGCTACGGCGCGCCGCAGGTTACCTTCGACGGCGTGACGGTCGCGAAGGAAGTGGAGCTCGAGGACAAGTGGGAAAATCTTGGCGCCGAATTCATCAAGCAGGCGGCGGACAAGACGAACGAAGGCGTGGGCGACGGTACGACGACCGCGACGGTTCTCGCGTACGCGATGATCGACGAAGGCGAAAAGGTGATCCGCGAGAAAGGATTCAATGTAATTCGGCTCGCGGAGGACTTGAAAAAGGCGAGCGGCTCGGTCGTGAAAGCGCTCGAGAGCCAGCGCGAGCTTATCAACGATAATAAAAAGATCAAAGAGGTCGCGACGCTTTCGGCGAAGGACGGCGAGATCGGCGAACTTATCGCGACCGTAATGGGAAAGATCGGCAGGGAAGGAGTGGTAACCATCGAAGATTCGAACACGATTGGCAACACGTACGAGATGGTCGAGGGTATGCAGTTCGATCGCGGCTACGCTTCGCAGTATATGATCACGAATCAGGAGCGCATGGAGTCCGCGCTCGACGATCCCTACGTACTCGTGACCGACAAGAAAATTTCTTCGATCCAGGACATTCTCCAGGTTTTGGAAAAGATCGTGGCGAGCGGCAAAAAAGAGCTCGTGATCGTGGCGGAGGAAGTCGAAGGCGAAGCGCTCGCGACGCTTATCGTGAACAAGCTCCGCGGCATCTTCAATGTGCTCGCGGTCAAGGCCCCCGGTTTCGGCGATCGGCGCAAAGAAATGCTCCAGGACATCGCAATCGTGACGGGTGCCACGTTTATCTCCGAAGACCTCGGCAAGAAGCTCGATACGGTCGGCATCGACGACCTCGGATCGGCGCATCGCGTGGTTGCGACGAAAGACAACACGACGATTGTCGGCGGCAAGGGATCGAAGAAAGACATCGATGAGCGCGTTTCACAGCTTAAGGCGCAGATCAAAAAGACCGATTCCGGATTCGACAAAGAAAAATTGCAGGAGCGACTCGGCAAACTTTCGGGCGGCGTAGCCGTGATCAAAGTCGGAGCCCCGACCGAATCCGCGCAGAAGGAATTGAAGCAGCGCGTCGAGGACGCGGTTTCGGCGACTCGCGCCGCGATGGAGGAAGGCATCGTTCCCGGCGGCGGTATCGCGCTCTTTAATGTGAGCATGGAACTCGGGCTCACGGGTAATGAGGTCGCGCGCATTTTGACCCGCGCGCTTGAAGCTCCGATCCGCGCGATCGTTGCAAACAGCGGCGAATCGCCGGATCGCGTCGTGGACGAGCTCCGCAGGCGCAAGAATGAGCCGTGGAAGGGATTCAATGCCATGACGAACAAGATCGGCGATCTCAAAGAAGCCGGCATTATTGATCCGCTGAAAGTAGTGAGGACGGCGTTCATGAACGCGCTCTCGGTTGCCGCGAACTATCTTACTGTCGGCGCCGCGATTACGCAGATCCCCGAAAAGAAAGAATCGCCCGCAGGCGGAATGCCCGGAATGGGAGGAGATTACTAACCGGGGCATAGTATAATTTGTCATCCCGGAATCCCGCAATGGCGGGAGGAACGGGATTCGCGAACCGTCTATCGGCCACTACCGGCTAATTCGTACGAATTAGCCGGTAGTGGTTTTTTGGTGAGAATTTTTCGGCGGCACATTGAAATGGAAATTGGTTTGGATGATAATAGAGGAACCATGAACGAACTTCCCGAACGCCTCGTTCCCGAATCTCCCGAAGCGACGCTGCGGCCCGGGAGCCTTGGGGCGGAGGCTTGGCTCTATCGTCCGATCAAATGTCTCGACCACGGCTTTGTCTACCTCGTGGACTACATGGGGAACGACGACGCAATCGTGCAGGCTGCGCGCGTCTCGTACGGCAAGGGAACGAAAAAAGTGAGCGAGGATACCGGGCTCATCCGCTACCTGCGCCGTCACATGCACACGACGCCGTCCGAGATGGTGGAGTTCAAGTTTCACTGTAAGATGCCGATCTTCGTGGCAAGGCAGTGGATCCGCCACCGCACGGCGAGCGTGAACGAATATTCCGGCCGCTATTCGGAGATGAGCAATGAATTTTATATTCCCGAAAAAGCGGTGCTCGCGAAGCAGGCGAAAAGCAACCGGCAGGGGCGGGGAGAATCGCTTACCGCTGAGCAGCAGGAACGGGTGCTGGCCCTGCTCAAGGAAGATTACGATCGCGGCCATGGCCATTACCGGGAATTTATCGATGACATCGATCTCGCGCGCGAACTTGCCCGTATCGGCCTTTCCGTCGCGAACTACACCGAGTGGTACTGGAAGATCGATCTGCACAATCTGCTGCACTTTCTCCGCCTCCGGCTCGATGCGCATGCGCAGTACGAGATCCGCGTGTTCGGAGAGGCGATTGCGCGGATCGTAAAAGATGCCGTGCCGATTTCTTTCAAAGCGTTCGAAGATTACCAGCTACACGCGATGCAGTTCTCGCGCCTTGAGGCCGAATTCATCAGTACGCATTCGTTTCCGATGGATCCCGCGGCTGCGGAAAAAGAAATTCTCGAAGCATTCAAGAACAAGCGCGAAACGCAGGAGTTTGTGGAGAAATTAAAAAAGCTGAATCTTTTGATCGCTTGACCCCCCCGCTTGTCATCCCGGAAAATCGCCGCAGCGATTTGTCCGGGATCCATACCTCCTGAATCATTTCAATAAGCATGGATCCCGTGCATCAACGCTGATGCGGGATTCCGGGATGACGAGGGGGGGGCAGCGTTGGTTTATACCCGGAAACTTAATGGCATTTCCAATCGTATTATAGTAGAATAATCATATATGACCTGGCTCATTCTCGTTATCATCGTTATCGCGCTTTGGCTGGTTTTGGTCTACAACGGCCTCGTGCGCAACCGTAACCGCGCCCAGGAGGCGTTTTCGGACATCGACGTGCAGCTCAAGCGCCGCTACGACCTGATCCCGAATCTCGTGGAAACGGTGAAGGGCTACGCCGCGCATGAAAAGACGGTTCTGGAAGACGTGACGAAGGCGCGTTCGCAGGCGATGCAGGCGACGGGTCCGGCTAAGCCCGGCGCGGAGAACATGCTCTCCGGCGCCCTGAAGTCGCTTTTTGCCGTGGCGGAAAATTATCCGCAGCTGAAGGCGAACGAAAATTTCGCGAAGCTGCAGGACGAGCTCACGGATACCGAAGATAAGATTCAGGCGGCGCGGCGCTTCTATAACGGCCAGGTGCGCGACTTCAACATCTCGCTCCAGACCTTCCCGACGAATCTGATGGCGAATTCCCTCGGCTTCACCAAAATGGATTTCTTCGGCGACCTTACGGATGCCGAAAAGCAGCCGGTGCAGGTGAAGTTCTAAACGAGTGGCTTACGAGCTTACGAGCCCAGGGCTTACGAGCTGATTTTTATGGCCAACCTCTACCAATACCAGGAATCGAACATCCACCGCACGTGGATTTTATTCGTCGTCTTTTTTCTCGTGGTCGGCGGGTTGGGGTATATTTTTTCGCAGGCGTACGGCGATCCGAGCTTTTTCGTTTTCGCGATGCTTTTTTGCATCATCTATTCGTTCATCAGCTATTATTCATCGGCCGCAATCGCGCTCACGCTTGCGCGCGCGGTTCCGATCGAGAAAAAAGATAATCCCCAGCTTTATAATATTGTCGAAAACCTGGCGATTACGGCCGGATTGCCCATGCCCGCGCTCTACATCACGCCCGAGATGCAGATCAACGCGTTTGCCACGGGGCGCGACAAGAATCACGCGACGGTCGCGGTGACCGCGGGCGCGCTCCAGCGCCTGAACAAAGACGAGCTTCAGGGCGTCCTCGCGCACGAGCTCTCGCATATCGGCAACCGCGATATTTTGGTTTCGACCGTCGCCGCGATCCTCGCGGGAATCATTTCGCTTCTTGCGGACATTTTTCTTCGCTCGCTTTTCTTCGGCGGCATCGGCGGCCGGCGCGGCAATAACAACAGTGAGGCGGGGGAGATATTCTTCATCGCCGCGATCGTGCTTTCGATCCTCGCTCCCATCGGCACGATGCTCATCCAGCTTGCGATCTCGCGCCGGCGCGAGGCCCTGGCAGACGCTTCGGGCGTTTTGCTCACGCGTTATCCGCAGGGGCTCATCTCCGCGCTCCAGAAGATCGCCGTCGACAACGTTCCCATGAAATCCGCGAAAGATTCGACCGCGCACATGTGGCTCGATACGCCGTTCAAGGGCCAGGGCGTTTCCTGGTGGCATAGGATGTTTATGACCCATCCGCCGATCGCGGAACGGATTAAGGCCCTCCAGCAGATTTCGGCATAAAAGCTGCTTCTGCGGTTCGGGGTTTTTCCGGCGTCTCCGCGCATACGTGGATTCTTCACGCTTGCGAGGAGACGGCAAACATTTTAAGCTCTAATCAATGACCCTGAAAGATCGGCTTGCGAAACTTTTGGAAGCCGCGGGCGTATCCGCGGAGGATCGGAACATGTGGTCGCGGTCAATCGACGCGTTTCCTTTCGACCGCGCCGAGGTTTTTGTCTACGTCCTTGAGCGGCTCGGAAAAGAAGATACCGCGTTTTTCAATGAAAATCTCAAAGAAAAATTCGCGTTTGCCTGGACAATGGAGCCGAAGCGGCTGATGGATATTCTGGGCAAAGAAAAAGCATATGTCGCATAGAACTCCCGAACGGCCCGAACCGGATCCGTCCGCGGAAGCGCGGGAACGCGCCGAGGCATTTGCCGCGGAAGAAGACAGAGTGTTGTCGGCGCAGATCGGCAAGTCCGAGAAAGCGGGTGCGGGGCCGGAGACGGCCACGCGCAGACGATGGAAAAAAGCCGTGCTTGAGGGGATCACTTTTATGGTCCTCTTGAGTCCGCTCGCGCCCGAATCGTTCGCTCAGCGCGAGCGGACAACAATGCTCCCCGACGGGACGATGCGCGTGCGCGTGGAAATCAAAACCGACCCCGCGGACGTAAAAGCCGACAAAAAAAAGGCGAACGAACTCCGCCATATGCTCGATGACAAACAATTTCAAAAACAGATCGCGCGCATCGAAGAAGTGTACGGTGGCGCGGCGCCGCACTTCCTTCGGCTGGTCGCTTCGGAAGAAAACGATACCCGGGAATTTGAAGGCGTGCCCGAGTCGACGAAGATCGTGCGCAACGGGGTGCTGGCCGCGCAATACGATCTGTTATGGAACAAGGGCGAAATAATAAAGCGGGCGGGGGAGCGGCGGAAAACGCCGCGAGTCGCAGGATTTGAAGCGCTTCCGGGATGGAGCGACAAAAAAGCCGCATCCTTGCTCGGCGATTTTCCTCCGGAATTACTGAATAATGTCGACGAGGTCCGCTATGTCGACGAGGAGGAATCGACCGTAGTATACAGCGTCGCCGGACAGGCATACAGTATCGGCATCCAGGGAATGCTGCCGCACAAAAAAGGCAACGACGCGACTATATACCGATCGGAAGGGATTGGAAAACGGTCGGTGCTGCTCGAAAAATTGGCGCACGAGATCGTGGGGCATGAAAACGACTGGGAAACGAGCAATCGGCTTTCCATGAAGGAACGAGTGGAGATGCTCGACGAGATCACTTCCTGGCTTCTCGATCGGCAACGGCCGAGGGACGAATACATCGACGAAAAAATTCCGCAGGAATACAAGGAGAACGGCTGGGACGAGCGCGAGATGAAGTACCGGCAGGCGCGTGAACTGTGGGCCAGGATCATCGAGGGTCATGCCGAAAAATTTACGTCCGTGTATTATCCGGAATTGAAGCGGAAGATCGAAAACGATCCGGCCGCCGTGCCGCAGGATGTGCTTCTCGCCGACAAATGGCTGAATGAAATGAGAATACCGGCATACACCGTGGCGAGCGCGGAGGTGCGCGGCGAGCGAAGCGATATAGCCGAAGGTTTTCCCGGCCAACGGCCGTAATTTCGGGAGGAAATTTATTTATTCAAAAATGAAACATTTGTTTGGAAAGAAAGTCGTGATCGCGCTTGGCGGATCGATCGTGTATCCCGCGGAGATCGACGTTCGGTATCTCAAGCAATTCAAAAAGTTCGCCGAGCGGGAGATCCGCCGCGGGAGGAAGCTTGTCATTGTGATCGGCGGCGGGCGGCTGGCCCGTATTTTCCAGAGCGCCGCGCACGAGGTGTCGCCCCTCACGGACGAAGACAAGGATTGGATCGGCATCCACGCGACCCGCCTGAACGCGCACCTTCTGCGCACCATTTTCCGCCGCGTCGCGGACCCCGTCGTTTTCGACCATCGCGGGAAGTTCAAAAAGCTCGATTATCCGGTGACGATTGCATCGGGCTGGCGGCCGGGGTGGTCGACGGACTTCGTCGCCGCCGCAATCGCGCACGACTTCGATATTCCAGAGTTTATCGTGGCGGGAAAGCCCGCATTCGTTTATCAGAAAGACCCAAGCATATACAAAGACGCGAAACCGTTCAAAACGATCGGCTG
>DATLTV010000037.1:0-4971 GCA_035533375.1 Minisyncoccota bacterium | reverse complement strand
TCGGCTTCGGCCGATCGTAGGTATAGGGGCGCAAGCGGATTCCCATGCCGCCCGCGAGAATGACCGCCTGTTTGATCGGCGCTATTTGTTTATCCATTGGAGTTTTTCGTCCAGGCGTTTTTTCTCGATGAGCCACTGTATCTGCCGGAGCCGGTTCGTTTTCCGGCCGCGGAAGTCATTCTCGGTGAAATTCACTTTTTTGAAAAAATCCGCGAGCTCCTTTCCGCCGCGGTCAAGGTTCCACTCCGGCTTATAATAATCCTTGAGAACGGTGAGGATTTTCTTGAAACCGACCCGGTACGTCCGCGCGTCCTTACCGTGTTCGCCCGTGAATTCAAGCGTGCTCCCCGGAACCGCACGCTGCGCCGCTTCCGCAAGCATACGAACGGTGTAATTGCCGTTCGGAACTCCGACATTGAAGGATTCGCCGGCGACGAGCTCGATTGGCGCTTCAAGCGCGGCGATAAAAGCGCTCGAGACATCGCGCACGTGCACAACCGGCCGCCACGGCGTCCCGTCACTTTTGATCTCGATCTTTCCCGTCGTATACGCCGAGGCGACGAGGCTATTGAATACGATGTCGCACCGCAAATTCGGACTCGCGCCAAAAACCGTGGACGGCCGCATGCACACGACGGCGAACCGCTCATCGTTCATCTTTTTGAGCCCGCACTCCGCATCCCACTTCGTTCTCGCATAAGCGGTCACGCCGTGCGGTCCCGCTTCATCCTCCGCGAGTTCATGGCTCGTGTCCGCGACCCCATACATGCTCTGCGACGAGGAATAGACAAAACGCTTGACGCCTTGCTCCTTCGCGAGCCGCGCAAGGGCGATGGTCGCTTTGAAATTGATCTCTTCGGTAAGTCCCGGCTGCAATTCTCCAAGTGGATCGTTCGAGAGCGCGGCGAGATGGATTATCGCGTCAATTCCCGCCAAATCTTCCCTTGCTACATCACGAATATCTTTTGCAATCTGCGCCTTCGGCCGCTTCGCATCGACCAGATTGCAGTCACCGTAATAGTCCGTGTCATATCCCACTACGTCGTAACCCCGAGCGAGAAGCATCTCGTCGAGCACCGAGCCGATATATCCTTTATTGCCAGTGAGAAGCACTTTCATGTTGCAATCAGCATACCGACGATTGCGGCTTTTGTAAAACAAAAAACGCCCGCGTTCCGCTTATATCGTCGGCAGATTCTTATCCTTCTCCGAAAGAATCGGATTTGCGATGGGCCATTTGATGCCAAGCGCCGGATCGTCATATCGCACTCCCGTCGCATGCTCCGGCGAGTAACGCTCGCCCATAAAGTAGAGGAGCTCGCAGTCATCCGTAAGCGCTTGGAAACCGTTCGCGCAACCTTTTGGCGAATAAAACATCGTCCGATTCTCGCCGGTCAATTCGAGCGAGATCCACTTCTTATAGGTGGGCGACGCCGGACGGAGGTCCGCGATCACCTGGAATGTCTTGCCGCGCAGGCACTGCACGATCTTCGGCTCCCACATCGGCTCTTTTTGGTAATGCAGGCCGCGCAACATCCCCTTCTGCCGGGTGAAGGATCGGTTCGATTGCACAACGGCAAAATCAATTCCGGCTTTCTTGAATTCGTCGATGCAAAATGTCCGCGCAAACCAGCCCCGCTCGTCCTCAAAAACGTCGAGCTCGATCCGATACGCTCCATCGATTTCCGTTTTGAAAAACTTCATAGTTTTATATCGTTTCGATGCGAGGATCGCCGGGCAGAGGCACGATACACTCTCCGGCGAACGAATATTTTTTCCTGAGCATCGATTCAATTTCATCTCGAAAATTCCAGGCGAGAAGAAAAACCGTCCGGGGATTTTCCTTCATCACGTCATCCGCATTTTTTATGGGAATATGCGTACCCGCCGTATATTTTCCCTGCTTTAAAGGATTCAGATCGATAACGACGGGAAGCATATCAGCCGTAATGCCGCAAAAATTGAGCATGGTTGAACTGCGAGCAGAAGCGCCCCAGCCAATAGGCCTTCCTTCGTGTTGCGCGGCATTTTTGAGCAAGAAAAGGAGTTTTTTCTTATGCTCGATGGCGCGCTCTCCGAATTTTTTCCAATTTTCGAATTGGTTCGCTCCATCCGCTTTCTCTTCCTCCCGCAAGCGTTCCATCGCCGTGCTTACCTCGCCTTTTGCCTTGCGGGCATAGACGATAAGCCCGCCGCTATTTATGGGGCTCACGCCTATATCAAACGCATGCAAGCCAACCTCCCCGAGTAATTTTTCGAATGTTTTCAGGGTATAATAGCAAACGTGCTCATGGTAGATCGTATCATAATGAAGTTCTTTGAGCATTTTGCCGGCGTAATGGAATTCGGCGATAAACACTCCGCCATTCGCAAGCACGCGCTCGATCCCCTTCATGACGTCGCGGAGGTTTGCGAGGTGATACAGAACGTTCCTCGCGATCACTATGTCCGCGGGGCCATTTTTAGCAAGAACTTTTTCCGCGACATCCGCATTAAAGAATTCGGCGAGCGTAGGGATTCCGTCTTTGACCGCATCTTTCACTATGTTTTCGGCCGGATCGACGCCCAGCGCCTTATATCCCTTTTTTATAAATGGCGCGAGAAATGTCCCGTCATTCGACGCAATCTCAAGAACGAATGGGCGATCGCTCGAAGATCTCCGCAGCGCTTCTTCGGAAAATTTGACCGCAAAATCCTTCGCTGTTTTCGACGTACCGGTGACCCAGGGATATGTCGTAAACATTATTTTCGGATCAATGGTTTCGTTGAGCTGCACAAGCTCGCAGTTTTCGCACCAACTCAAAGACAGCGGATAAAGATTTTCCGGCTCATTGGGACTCGCAAGCAATGAATTCGCGAGCGGCTGCTTCCCCAGATCAAAAAAGGGCTTGATTTTATCACTCTCGCAGACTCGGCAGCGCTTGATCGTTTCCATTGTGTTAACGATATTCTCTCTCGAATGAGCCGCGCCGTCAATCGGAAACCGCCTTGATAATTTTTTCTGCCAGCACTCTCGGAGAAAACAATCCATCCCGTTCTTTGTTCAAATACCGGGCGATGTTTTCCAAATATTTTTTACGATTCGCCTCGCTCATGGCGCGGAGGTAATCTTCCAATTCCGAATAACTCTTAAATTTTCGCATATCGATAAAGCAATCGGCCGGGACATAATCGGTTATATCGGGAGCGCCGAGATAGACGGGCACGACTCCGGCCATAAGGCAATCGAATATCTTTTCACTCACATAGCCGTTGAATTTTGAATTTTCAAAACAAATGGCGAATTTGTATCCGGCCATAATAGAAAATTTGTCTCCGGGGATAGTGCCGCGCCAACTTCGCTTCGCGTCGAAATAACAACGCCAATGCGGGAAGAATGGCACGCGATCCCATCTCGTCCCATAAAGGTCAAAATCGGCGCGCTGGCTGAAAAAGCGGACAGCTCTCAGCCGCTCGCTATATTGCTCTTTCGAGCGAAACCCCCTGGGCCGCAAATTGGAATTGATCATGACCAAAAACTTGTTTTTCGGCGTTGCATGAAACTCGGGGAAGTCTTCCCGGAGCGCGATCGGTGCCATGAGATAGCCGATGTTCGGTCCCGAAAATTCCTTTTCCTTCAAAAAAAGAAGTATTTTATCGTATATTTTACTCAGCCTTTTCAGACGGCGGAATGGATATGGCGTATTGATAGGAACCTCAATCTGATACAAAATCTTTTTTGAAAATATCCCGAGTAACCTGTGAAATTCCCGCTTATCGACCGCAAACCTTTTTCGTCCGGTGATAAGGGATCTGCACCAAAATAAAAAAGAGCGTATTGCCGTCTCTTCGGGGTGAACCCCCCACACAAACAGGACATCTTCCTTTTTGTGCGCCTCCTCGGACCAGGCATCGATGGTTTTGGTTTCGATTCCATGGTCAAGTAGGGCCGTACGAAACGATCCTCCTAAAGGGCTCACCGGCGTGCGCGAACCCGTCAGAAACATTTTCCCGCCCAAGTTCTCCGGCCCGGGAATGAAGTAAATCGTCATAGTTTCTCATTGTATCACGCTTTCAAGAAGCCTAGAGCGGTGACCAGGCCACTACTGAATATCCTTCGATGAACAGACTTCCGGTATAAGTCCTTCGCGCCTCGTGGATCTTGATTTTACCGGCCGACTCAAGTGCGCGAAGGTGATCCAAAAATCCGGAGAGGTAATTTCTTTTCTCGAAGTACTTCACCGAAAGATAGTCAAGTAAATTATTTTGATCCAGTAGCTCTCCAATCGGCTCGGTATGAACGCAGATATCGGGCTTATTTTCAAGCAGGTACTCGACGAACGGTCGAAATCCGCTGCCGATCTGTTCGAGCGCTGCCACCGTATATACGGCGTTTCCCGGCGCAAGCTTTATGGAGTAATCGGGGTTGAAAAAATCAAAGCGGTGGCCGGTAATATTGATGCTTGGATCTTTTTCCGCAATCTGCGAAATAATTTTCTGCGAGGAAGTCGCCCAATCGAGGCCATGAAGCGCGGCGCGCCCATTCGTGCGATGAACGTCCAGAAGGTGATGTCCTGTGCCGCAGCCAAACTCGTAGATGGTCGCCGACTTCGAGAAATATTTTTCGGAAAGCCATGCTTGGATCACGCGCAACGTCTGGCCTTCAAAGTTTTTTGCGAGCGGTTTGATGAATCTCTGCCTCCAGCGCAGTGCGTCAAACTTGCCGAAATAACGGGGCGCGAGCGCATTTCCTTCCTTTTTTTTGAGCGCATCCAGATTTTCCCCCCAGCCGGATTCCCATTGTTGCAATCGATGCGGTCCGGCCTTCATTAACGTATCGTCAAAAAGGCGCTTCATGATCTCCAAAAGATATCCGTCGCGCTCTGCCTCGGTAACCTCGCGATATCTAAATTCCGCCGATCGGATCAGCTCCCCGACCTTCGCGCTCAATTTCTCCCCCAGCACCCCTTCAAAGTCTTCTACAGTCAAAAA
>DATLTV010000036.1:0-11382 GCA_035533375.1 Minisyncoccota bacterium | reverse complement strand
TTCACCTGGTTCAAAATAAGCGCTTGCGCCGAGGAGCCGATGGACATGAGGAGGATGACCGAGCCGATACCGATCACGATGCCGAGCATCGTAAGGAACGAGCGCAGTTTCGCGTGCTTCAGACCGCGCGTGGCCGTTTGAATGGAATCTCGTAATTTCATAGTAATTGGAAATTAGTAATTGGAAATATGGGATTTTTTCTTAATTATCAAATTACGTAATTACTTAATTGTCGGGTTTTATTTGAAAAATTCTCCCGCCCCATGCCGTCTGCCGTCGATTGGTTTATCCGACGCGATCGATCCGTCTTTGAGCTGGATCAACCGGTCGGCGAACTCGGCAGTATAAGTTTCGTGGGTCACGAGGATGATCGTGCGGCCGGTGTCGTGCAGGTCGTCGAGGATCTCCATAATCTGCGCACCGGATTTCGAGTCGAGATTGCCGGTCGGCTCGTCGGCGAAGATCACATTCGGGTCGTTTACCAAGGCACGCGCGATCGCGACCCGCTGTTTCTGCCCGCCCGAAAGTCGTCCTGCTTCCATATCTATTTTTTCTTTGAGTCCGACCGATTCGACGGCGCGTTCGACGAGCGCCCTGCGTTCGGCATTCGGCACGGCGTCGTTGTATATGAGCGGCAATTCGACGTTTTCGTACACCGACGAGCGCGAGAGCAGGTTGAACGATTGGAAAACGAATCCGATCTCTTTGTTGCGGACCTTCGCGAGCTCTTTGTCGTTCAAATCGCTTATGCTCTTACCAGCGAAGGCATATGCGCCGCTTGTCGCGCGGTCGAGAAAGCTCAGGAGGTGAAGCAGGGTCGATTTGCCCGAACCCGACGGCCCCATAATGGAAACGAATTCGCCTTTTTTGATCTCGAGCGAAACGTCGTGGAGCGCGATCGTTTCCATTCCTTCGTCGCTGTAGATTTTGCCGAGGTTACGTACTGATATCATGAATGATTACCGTCGTCCCGGCGGAGGCCGGGATCCGTGCTTCCGAATTAGACTTCCGGGAGCGTGGATTCCCGCCTTCGCGGGAACGATGGATTATTACTGCGTTTTCAATCCGATATTCACCAATTTATCTCCTTCGCTCACGCCCGAGGCGATCTCCACGTTGCCGCTCTGGTCGCGAATGCCGAGTGTTACGGGTACCTGGATGTTCGCGCCATTCTTGTATTCCACGGCGAACGTTCCCGAGTCGTTTTGCAGTACCGCGGCTTCGGGAACGATGAGCACGCCCGTGTCCTTTTTGGTTTCGATCTGGAGGTTCGCCGTGAGCCCGCTCTTGAACCGCGGATCGGGTTTGTCGAAATCGATCGTCACCTTGAAATCGACGACGCCATTCACGATCGTTTGCGCGGGATCAATCTTTGTGACCTTGCCCATAAATGTTTCGCCGGGAAAAGCATCGAGCGTGATACTTACGGGGTCGCCGATATTCACTTTTCCGATATCGACTTCGGGGACGTTCACGTCGATCTCGAGGTTACTCGCCGAGATTACGGAAATAAGGGTGGCGCCGGGCGAAGCGATCTGGCCGACCTTCGCGTCCTCGCGCGTGACCGTCCCATTAATAGGGGAATGAATCACGGTTTGGTTGATCTGCGCCTGGACTGATTGTACGTTCGCCTGCGCCTGCGCGACCGCCGCCTGTTGCGCTTCGATGTCCTGTGAGGTCGAACCGGCGAGCTGAAGGTTCAGCTGGTCTTCGTTCTGTTTCACCACTATTTTTTGCGAAGCAATCGTCTGCGAGGCTTTATCGACGTTCGTGACCGCCGCCGAAACTTCCGATTCCGCGGCTGTGACGCTCGTTTTATAAGCCGTGAGCGTGGAGGTATTGAGCCCCGGGGCGCTCGCGAGCGCGTTCATGAGATCGTTCAGAAGCGTGACTACGCTCGCAAGATGCGAATTGGCATGCATCACGGCCGCGTCGAGCGCGTCCGTGGACGTGCTCGTGGACGAGGTGAGCGCGGCAAGTTCGTTCTGCCAGGCGTCAAGATCGTCTCCGGCGAGCACGCGGTCCGATTGTGCGTTGATCTGCGCCTGCGAATCGGTCACGGTGAAAGTGAGCTGCGGCGTCGGCGTATCGGCGTTCGTGAAAAGCGCGCTCACCTGGTTTCGCACGGCGTCGCTTGCTTTCGCGTATGCGTCCGCGAGGGTGGCGGGCACGCCGTCATAATCGTTCGTGAGATCCTGCTCGGCTTTTGCGATGTTTGTACGCGTGATCGTGATGTCCTCCGGCCGCGTGCCGGCTTTGAGCCCGTCGAGCTTCGCCTGTGCCGCCTGGGCGCTCGCCTGCGCCTGCGCAAGCTGGGCCTGGAGTTCGCTCGCGTCGAGTTCGGCGAGCGGTTCTCCCGCGGTCACCATGTCGCCAACCGCGACATGCACCGCGGCGATTCTGCCCGATGCCTGGAATGCGAGGTCGGTGTTCGATATGGGCGAGGTGTTCCCCGTGACAATTACTTCTTCCGCGATATCGCCCCGCGCGACCGTAATGAGATTTACCGGCGCTTTTTTACCCGAGACAAAATACCAAATGAGGCCGACGGCGACTATCGCGACTGCCGCCCAGGTAATAATTTTCTTTTTGAAAAATGCACGCATGGGATGAATGATTGTTAGTCTCCTGCCTTTGTCATATGCGATTCGACCATCTCCTTCATCTTTTTTTCTCCGATGAGTCCGCCGACCAATTTTCGCAAGATGCGCTGTAATTCGCTTACGTCCCGCTCGCCGAGTTTCTTCAGATTCCGCGTAATAAGGTCGTTTTCGCCGATAAAAGAAATACCCGCCATGATCTTTTCTCCGCGCTTCGTGAGGCGCAGGGGACTGCGCCTGCGGTCGCGCTCGTCGCGCTGACGTTCGATAAGCCCTTTTCGTTCGAGCGTGTTTATGACGGGCACGAGGGTCGCGGGCGCGAGCATTGTTTCGCGGCTCAAGTCGCTCAAGGTCCGCTTTCCGTGCCGCACCATGTTCAGCACGCCGAATCCCAGGGGATTGACGCCCGCGCCGCGTGCTTTGAGCCGCCGTCCGATATCCTGCCGGGCGGTCTTCATAAACATGAATGCGAGCAGCTTAATCTCGGATGCCGCCGAGACGGAGACCCTTTTTTTCATAATTAGTTCGTATACTAATCATACGTCTATTAAGATTGCATGGTCAAGTGGCTGCGTCGATTCGGCCAAGCGCGTCGAATAGTCGCCGCCATCCCGGAAAGCCGCCGTGTGGCTTATCCGGGACCCCGACCCGTATGTAAAAAAGATAGGCATAAAAATATTGACGGTCTTGCCGTGTTATGATAATCTGGGCGCGGCAGCTTGAAAGAGCCCGTCTCAAAAGGAGAGTCCATGACCATCAAAGAACGGCTCGCAAAAATTTCTTTTTTCCCCGTGAAAACGGACGTTTCATCGCTTGCTGAAAATGAGCGGCGGGCACTCAGGCACGCCGTTCGCGCGGCGGAGCTCATGACGGACATTTATATTCGCCAGCAGTCGCCGAAGAACGAAGCGATCTACGAAGCGCTTCAAAAACGGAGCGACGCCGAAGGCATCGACCTGCTCAACTATTTCCGGATCCACGGTTCGCCGTGGGACGGATTCGACCAGAATATTCCTTTTGTGCCGGGCGTCGGTCCGCGGCCGAAGTTCGGGTCGTTCTATCCCGAAGGATTCAAGAAAGGAGAATGGAATTCCTGGCTCGCGGTGCATTCCGAAGACCGGACCGCTTTCGAAAGCCCGTACACGGAGATCGTGCGGCAGGGCAACTCCCTTGCCGCTGTGCCGTACTCGGGAAGATATTCCGATCTATTGCTTGAAGCATCGCAGGAATTGCGCGCGGCGGCGAAAGAATTGCCCGGCGGAAAGTTGAAATCGTTTCTTGAAATGCGCGCGGACGCGTTCCTTTCGAACGAATATTTCGAGAGCGATATGGCATGGGTGGATACGGGCGGCCATCCGTTCGAAGCGACGATCGGACCGTACGAAACCTACTTCGACGAGTTGCTCGGGCTTAAAGCGTCGTTTGAGGCGTTCGTGGGCGTTCCCGACAAAGACGCGACGGCGGCGCTCGAGAAATTTCTTCCTGCGCTCCCCGATTTCGACCGGCTACTTGGCATAGAATTCGATTTCAAGCCAAAAGGCGCGGCGACCCCGCTTGAGGTCGTCGCGGATGTTGTGCGCGGCGGCGAAGCGGCGTTCGGATACCTGTTCGTTGCTTATAATCTGCCGAACGACCGGCGCGTGCATGACCTCAAAGGCTCGAAGAAAGTGTTTTCACGTACAATGATGCAGGCGAAGTTCGAAACGCTCGTGCGTCCGGTCGCGGAACGCGTCCTTTCGAACCGCGATCTCGCGCGCTGCACGTTCGACCGCCGGCTGCTCTTTGTGCTTGCGCACGAGCTTGCGCACGGCCTCGGGCCGAGTATGGCGAAAGACGGCGGCCGAGAAGTCCAATTTTCGGTGAAGCTCGGCGATCTGCATTCGTGCATCGAGGAAGCGAAGGCCGACATGCTCGGCGCGCGCCTCCTCGGTTATTTCCGTGAGCGTAATCTTATTGACGATGAAACGCTTGCCGGGTGCATTGTTCAGGACATCGCTTCCGACGTCCAAAGCTGGCGGCAGGGATATACGGAGGCGCATGCACGCGGGCATCTCGTGGAATATAATTGGTTCGCGCATCGGAACGCCGTGCGGTACGATGTCGCGAAGAAGGTATTCGAGATCGACGCGGAGCGGACGCTCGCCGCGATGTGCGATTTGAGCACCGAATTGCTGAACCTTGAAGTCGCCGGCGATTATGCCCGGGCAAAAGCATTTCTGGACCAATGGTCCTCGGTGCCGCCCGAGATCCCCGCGATACTCGAAAGATTGGGGGACCTCCCGGTCGCGGTTTCTCCGATCTACGACGCAAGCGGTCTGTAGTTCCCGGTTTTTTTACGAACGGCCCGGCATACATGCGGGCCGTTTTTTTATTGTGCCAGCCTCGCACATTGATAAAGGAAATATAAAGTCTTTAGAACCCATCTCAAAAGCAGATCGCACGGCTCTTTCGGTACTGTTCGGCTGCACATTCGTGCTGCTGCACTCAGTATCTCGTCGCCTTCGCTCCTCGGCAAATCGCGAATTGCTCCTTGAAATACCACAAGGGCATTCCTGCAGAGCAATTCGCGATTTTCGCTCGAACATTCCGCGAAATATCCGCGCGCCTGCTTTTGAGATGGGTTCTGTTTGCACAGCACTCCCCGATTCACTATTATTAATGCATATCCCATGACCAAAATTTCCCGATCCAAGCTCGAATTATTCACCCAATGCCAGCGCTGTTTCTGGCTCGACCTGAATCATAAGGTGAAGCGCCCGCAAGGGCCGCCGTTCACGATCAATAACGCCGTGGATTTCCTTTTGAAGCAGGAATTCGACGTGCATCGCGAAAACGGCACGCGCCATCCGGTGATGGTGAAGTACCAGGTGGACGCGGTTCCGTTCCGGCACGAAAAAATGACCCAGTGGCGGCATAATTTCACGGGCGTCCAGTTCTACCATGCGCCGACCGATTTCATGGTCTATGGCGCCGTGGACGACATCTGGGTGACTCCCGACGGCGAGCTCATGGTCGTCGATTACAAAGCAACCGGCGCGAACCAGCATCAAATCTACGACTCCTATCGCCGCCAGATGGAGATCTACCAGTGGCTTCTGCGGCAAAACACGTTCGTCGTCTCACCCGTAGGTTATTTCGTTTTCGCGAAAGTGGACAAGCAGGGCGGTTTCGGCAACGGCGAAGCGGCGCTCTCCTTCGATCTTCTGCTCGAATCGATTCATGGCGACGACTCTTGGGTCGAGCAGACAATCGTGAACGCGAGAAAAACGCTCAACGAAAAAAAGATGCCCGAGGCCGCCGTCGATTGCGATTACTGCATCTACCGCGAGCAGGCGAAGAAATTTTAAAAAATCGCAGAAGTGCCGTCGTCCACTGCGAAGGCAGAGGATCCATGCTCCCCGATAAACGTTCGGGAGCGTAGATCCCCACGACGGAACAACGCTATGCCTCCCAAATCCCTCCATTGGACGTTCCACGCGCGCGACAAAATGCGATTTTATCGGCTGTCCGAGCAGCGCGTGCGGCAGGTATTTCACGCGCCGAAGCGCGTGGAAGAAGGCGTTGCCCCGAAAACGATTGCGATGATGGCGCCGACATCGACCAAGGGAAATGCGGGCAAGGAAGAGACCTGGTCCCAGGAAATTTGGGTGATGGTGGAAGATAAGAAAAACGTGCGCAAGATCATTTCCGCCTGGCGCTATCCCGGCAGGACGAAACCGCGCAGCGCGGCGGCGATGGAGCAGATGCGAAAAGCGTATAATGAATATAAAACGTCAGAAGAGAAATAACGCAGGAAATAGCAAATGAGAAATTGGATTATAATTATTTTGCTGGTTCTTGCGGCGGTTGCGGCGGCCATCATGATATTCACTCCGAATGTGCCCCCGCAAAGCACCTCCCAAGATTTTTCACAAGCTACTACCTCAACTATTACCCAAGCTACTACTCCAATGATCATCACAAGCCCCTCATTCGAAGACGGCACGAAGATCCCCGCGAAGTTCACTTGTAGTGGCGGGAACATCAATCCCGAACTTGGCATTCAGAATGTGCCGGAAAATACAAAAGCCCTTGCGCTTATCGTGGACGATCCGGACGCGCCGTCGGGAACGTTCACGCACTGGTCTGTCTGGAATATCGATCCCGGGACGACCGTTATCAAAGAGGAAAGCGTGCCGCCCGGCTCGGTCGAGGGGACGAATAGCTACGGCCATACCGGCTGGCGCGGCCCGTGTCCACAGGTACCCGGACCGGCACACCACTATCACTTCAAACTCTATGCGCTCGATGCTACACTGAATAACGGGTCCGGTGCGATCCCTGCGGAGGTGGAAGCGGAGATAGCGAAGCATGCGATCGCCAAAGCGGAACTTATCGGCATCTATCCATAACATCATTTCGCATATGAAAACGACGAATGGCAACGCGCACGCGGCGGCGATCATCCTGCGATGGGGCCTCGCATTCATCTTTTTTTACGCCGCGATCTCGAGCCTGCGGAGTCCGGATAACTGGATCGGATTTCTGCCGCATTTCGTGCAAGTAGCTTTCCCCGGGAATCTGTCGCTCACGGTTTTCGCGGCGCTCGAAATCATCCTCGCCGCATGGCTGTTTTCGGGGCGCAAGCTTGTCTGGTCGGCCGGCCTTGCGTCGCTCGCCCTGCTCCTTGTTATTCTCGCGAACCTCGACGCGATGGATCTTATTTTCCGCGATGTCGGGCTTCTCTTCGCGGCGCTCGCGCTGCTTGAGCTTGCGCGGAACGGCGCGCATACGGCGGAAACGGAAGAGTAGGACTCATCTCGAAGGTTGCACTATCCTTTGACGGAGAAGTGATCCCGCATAAAAAACAGCGGTCCGCGGACCGCTGTTTTTTATGCGTCGATGCGAGGAATCACTGGTTCGTCGGGCTCTGCGCTCCCGGCGGAGGGACGATCACAGGCGACGGTTGAGCAGCGCTTTTCACCGTCATCGAAGTGATCTGGATCATGATGCGTTGCAGGGCATTGATGATGCCGCTCAACTGCACTCTCGCTCCCGGCTCGATCGGATTTTCTATCGTAAGCGTCTGGCCGTCGGAGGTTTGCAATACAAACGAGCCGTCGCTGTTCACGGATGTTACCGTGCCGCTCACGCCCGTCGAAGTAATCGGCTCGGAAAGGTCGCGGACGATGTCCGCGTTGAGGGAAGTGGCGTTGTCCGAGTCCATCGTGCCGTAGATATTCAGTGAATCTCCTCCTTTGATGTCGGCAAAGCTGATCGGATTGCGGCCTCGATCCAAGATGATCGTTTGTGAATCGACGGTCACCACGTATTTCCTGAGCATGGCGATGTTCGGCGCGATCGAGGGCGGCAGGGTGACATTCGCGGCCGCGGGACTTTCCGAAAGCGACTGCAAACCCATCGGACAAGCGATCGTTTGCTTTGTAGCGTTCCCGTCGCCGAAGCCATAGCAAGGATATGCCTGTTCCTGGACCACGACGAGCGTCTGTGGGTTCGAAGAAGCGGTCGTCGAAATCACCTGGACGTTATTCAGCTGGATGAACTGCTTTTCGGCCGGTTTGGAAAGGTCGCGCACGATGTAGGCCTGGATACTGCCATCCTGGTTGTACGCGCCGTACACATTTATCGAATCGCCCGGAGCGAAATCGGCGAGCGTCGCCGGACTTTGGTCGCGAAGACGGAGGATGGTGTTCGCGGCGATCTCGATCCGATAGGCGAAAACGGGCGGTCGGAAGAGGATTGCCGCCGAGGCGGCGCTCGATATGCCGGAAGACGGTTGCGCTGTACTGCTCGAAGCTGCCGGCTGCGGAGGCGTCGGGCAAGAGATCGGTTGTGCAGTGTTGGAAGTCGGGCTATCGAAGGCAAAGCATTTCGCGGCGCCGGCGGAAGCCGAAGCGGATGGCGCAGCTTGCGGCACGGCGCCGCTCGCGCCTTCGAGCGGCGTGGGAGGATAATAGTTCGCGTTCGCCGCGATGATCTCGGCGGGCGCATTGGTTCCCGAAACGCTCTCGATTTGCAGATTATTGAATTGGATGATATCGCCCGTCTGCGTTGGAACGGGGTACGCGATGACTCCGGGGGAAGCGATCCCGCCGCCGCTTGCCGCCGCGCCGCTTACCACTGCGGTCGGCGCTAGTTGCGCCTGCGCGCCGAACGCACCCGCGAGAAGCACTATCGCACCGACCAAACCATATATTTTTTTCATGTTATTTAATTTTATAGTTACCGGCGAACCTTTTCTCTATAATACCATTTTTCGACTCCATTCGTTACAATGATGGAATCCATCTCTATGCACACGTTCCGCACCCGATTCGGGAAAAACATCGTCGCTGATTTTTTGCCGCCTCGGAAACGATCGAACAAAGTCGTCATTTTTTGCCCCGGGATGCCCTCCGATCCTTCGCGCCCGGACCTTATCCGCTATTTTTCCGGGAAGGGATATTGGTTTTTTTCTTTCAGATACCGCGGCAGCTGGGAAAGCGGCGGGAAATTCCTGAAACGTTCTCCCGAGAAAGATGTGCTGGATATCATCGGCCAATTGCCGAAAGGATTTACGAGTGCCTGGGATAAAAAGGAATTTTCCATCAAACGCCCCGAGATTTATCTTATCGGAACGAGCTTCGGCGGCGCGGCGGCGATCCTCGCCTCGCGGGACAAGCGCGTGAAGAAAGCCGTGGCGCTTTCGCCTGTCGTCGATTGGAAAGCGCTCATCGTTTCCGGCGAAACCGTCGATTGGACGTATCGCTTCACCCGCAACTGGTTCGGGGAAGTGTATCGCTGGGACAAGAAGGATTCCGACAAGCTGAAGAACGGGAAATTCTACAATCCTGCGGCGCAGATACGGCGGATCGACGGGAAGAAATTGCTTATCGTTCATGCGAAAGACGACAAGGTCATCCCCTTCGGTCCCGTCAAAAAATTCGCCCGCGAAACCGGCGCAAAATTCCTGCTCCTGAAAAAGGGCGGCCATTTGTCGGCATCGATCCTCGTGAAGCCGGGATTGTATAAGCGCGTTGCACCGTTTCTCCGTTCCTGATATGCTTTTCCGTAGCGGATTTTTCGGTTGAAAGGAGCTGTATATGCGAGCAGAGGAAATGACAAAGACGGGAAAACCGATTTTCGGACAGCCGAGCAGGGAGACGACGATTTATTTCAATTGGACTTTGACGCGGGACGTGGTGCGCGACTACATCGCCCTGGACGGTACCGTATTCGGAAAAGAACTTGTCGGACGCATACCGACGGATACAAAAGGATTCCCTTTTGCGATCGTTCTGAAAGAGGATTTTTTCATCGAGCCCTTGAGCGTATTCGCCGACAATGCCGGTTGTCCGGAATGCATCAGAATCAGAAACGACCACACAACCGATTCGCGCTTTTCGTCGACTCTTTTCCCGCTTGAATTTATCGAGAAAATCGAGGAAGTAGATACACGCGGATTCCAAAAGAGGAAGTAGATACACGCGGATTCCAAAAATAGATCGTTTTGCGATCTATTTTATTTTTGCTACACTTAAGCGCATGAAATTAAGCATCGGCATTGTCGGGCTTCCGAACGTGGGGAAGTCCACTTTGTTCAAACTACTTACGAAGCAGGAGGTGAACATCGCGAATTATCCCTTCGCCACGATCGATCCGAACGTGGGCGTGGTTTCGGTGCCGGACGAACGGCTCCGAAAGCTTACAAAGCTCAGTAATTCCAAAAAGACGATCCCGGCGGTCGTCGAGTTTTACGATATCGCGGGGCTCGTGAAAGGCGCGAATAAGGGCGAAGGCCTCGGCAATCAGTTTCTGTCGCACATCAAGGAGACACAGGCGATTGTGCTCGTACTGCGCGTGTTCCAAAACGCGGATATTATCCACGTCGAAAATTCCGTGGACCCCATGCGCGATCTCGAGATCGTGAACACCGAACTGATTTTGAAAGATTTGGATGTCGTCGAGAAACGGCTTGCAAAGGCGGAAGCCGAGGCGCGGACCGGCGCGAAGGCCGCAATCGAGGATCGCGGCCACCTGGAGCAGATCAAAAAACTGCTCGACGCGGGCGGACTGCTTTCCGCGCACGCGCACGAAGAATCGTATACCACTATTCAGAAGAACATGAGAATAAGAGAAATGAACCTGCTTACCGCGAAGCGGCAGATCTATCTGTTGAACGGAGTCGAGGGCGATGTTTCGGACGAGCTCCGGAAAAAGATCGGCGAACTCGGCGGCGAATACATTGTCGCGGATTTGGGCAGCGAAAGCAACGAGGCCGTGTCGGCGCTCGTGAAAATTGCGTACAAGGCGCTCGGACTCATCAGTTTTTTCACGACCGGCGAGGACGAGACGCGCGCGTGGACGATAGAGGCGGGCATGAAGGCGCCCGAAGCGGCCGGCACGATCCACACGGATTTCGAGAAGAAGTTCATCCGTGCGGAAGTGGTGAGCGCGGCGAAGCTTCTCGAGCTCGGCGGCTGGCACCAGGCGAAGCAAAAAGGCCAGATCCGGCTCGAAGGCAAAGACTATGTGATGCAGGACGGCGACGTGATCGTGGTGCGCCACGGTTGAGACTCCGGTTTTCCTTTTCGAGGACGCTTTACCGTTGACCGCAATCTTCATTGAAAAGATCGGGAATGAAATTGTCCGGGTCCATCGGTCCAATACGGGCTTCCGGTTCGGCGCTCGCGTTCGGTTCTTAGGATAAATGAAGCTTGATTTTTTGCATCAGTTATGATAAAATACCATTTAGTATTTTAGAGAAGGAGGGTATTGTGTTGATCACGCTCACGGACAAGGC
>DATLTV010000035.1:0-4630 GCA_035533375.1 Minisyncoccota bacterium | reverse complement strand
ACCTGCCGGCCCGTTCCGTTTCCGCCTCTTCTTCTTCGGGAAACGAGCAGAGCTTGCATCCAAGGCTCCGGTATCCGTCTTTATAGACGGGATTCACCGGGACCTCGTTCAGGGCGAGATATCTCCAGATGTCGAGTTCGGTAAAATCGAGGATCGGATTCACCTTCACGAGGCCGTTTTTTTCTTCCACCTCATGGAAATTTGCCCGGGTGATGCCTTCGGTCCGCCGCACGCCGGAAATCCAGGCGTCGTAGCTCGCGAGAGCCCGCTTCGTCGCTTCCACCTTGGGACTGCCGCAGCATTTTTCGCCCGCGGCTTGATCGAAAATGTATGAGGAATAGTTCAGCCGGTATTGCGCTACCATCTTCCTCACGAACTCATACGTTTCCGAAAATTCCGTGTTCGCGAGAATCGAGAAAACGGGAATGTCCGGCTTCACGCTCAGAGCGAGATGGAGCACGACCATCGAATCTTTTCCGAATGAACTGCCGAGTGCGATATTCGGATATTTTTCAATCGCTTCCCTGATCAGCTGTTTTGCCCGCGCGACTTTCTGCAGATAATTCATGGATCCTCCCCTAACCCTGCCGTCTACTGCTTTTCAAAATAGCTTTTTTAACCGTCCCGGTCAATACGTCCGGAGCCAGGACTTCGCTTTCGTCCAAAAACCGGCAACAGGAGTCTTGCGCCCCGCAAGGCGCCGGATCTCTTTTATTTTCAGTTCGGCGGCGCGGTATCCTTCGTCCACGAGATCATCGGCCTTACGGAAATCGGAAGGAGTGAATGCTTCGAGGTGCGGTTCAATGAATATTTCGTCTTTTTCCGGAGCGTACCGGTAATCGGTTGCGATCGCGAGCGATCTTCCCAAAACGTCGAGGATATTTTTCGGCCGCTGGCGCGAGATCCAGCGGCTCACGTTCGCACCTATTTTCACCGTCGCTCCCATTTCCCGGAGTGCCGAGAGCGGCAGGTGATCGACGAGGCCGCCATCGACAAACAAGCGGCCGCCGATCTCGATCGGAATAAAAACGCCGGGGATGCAGGTGCTCGCCATAAGTGCATCGGCGAGCGGGCCTTTTTTGAACGCCATCCGTTCGCCGGTCGCAAGGTCGGTCGCGATGACCGCAAGCGGAATCTCGGCATCCTCGATATTCACGTTCCCGATAAATTCGTGGATAAGTTTACCCAATGCCGCGTGAGAAATAAAACCGAGGGTCGAAAACGAGAATTTCGACAGGGTGTACCAGCTGAGCCCGCGGGCCTTTTCGGCGACCTTCTCCAGGGGAACGCCGAACGCGTAACAGGCGGCGATGATCGCGCCCGCGCTCGTCCCCGCGACGCAGTCGATCTTGATCCCGTTTTCTTCGAGCGCCTTCAATACGCCGATATGGGCGATACCGAGCGCGGAACCTCCGCTCAATGCGACACCGATGGTTTTTGGCATGGTGAGTTTTCCGCGATTACTTACCTCCATTATAATCCCGGCTCGCGCCGATAGCGACCGCCCCGAAAATTTCCGCGGCCGGCGGCCCCGGTCCGGCGGGGATGGCGGCAAAAATGACGCGCGACATTCGTCATCCCGAAAGTACCCGTCATCCTGAACTCGGTTCGGGATCTACGCGGTGAAAAAGTGCCGGAATCCATCTCAAAAAGACCGCGTCGCCTGCGATATTAGCCGCGCCCGTTAAGAAATTAATAAGACGGGGAGCCGCCTTCATAAGACTGTCATAGGTACCGGCTACTATCCGATTAAAGGTCGGGTTGGAATGTCAGACCATCTTGAACGAAAAATATGCACAAACTCAGCATAGTATCCATTGTCGTAATCGCGGCGGGGATGTTGGGCTTGAGTTCTACGGTTCTTGCCGCTCCTTTCACTGCCGTTAATAATCCACAGATCGTCGCGAATTATCCGACGGGGACTCATGGAATCGTCGGCGAGTATTATCTCCATACCGGAGCGGATGTCGTGATGCGCGCGGGCGCGAGCGGCAACTTCCAGCAATGGTTCCGAGGTACCTCCGCGGAAAATGGCGGCGTCACGGAAGGAGATCACAGCGTGTTCCTGATCAATCGAAATAACCGCTGCCCGAACAGCTCGTGGATGACGGTTCCGAACGCGGGAGCCAGTTGGGGCAGTTATCTTGTTCAGGGAGCCGGCTACTGCGTACACACGAACGACTTCGGCTCTTCGGGAGGGAATAACGGAATCTAAACCGACACCTTCTCGCGGCAAACAAAAAAACTCTTCAATAGAAGAGTTTTTTTGTTTGCCGTCCGTGAGATGCCCGGCGTGAGCGCGCGAAATGCCCCTCCGTGCGCGGCACCGGAAATGTTATGGATTTCCGTTTCCGTCCGGATAATCAATCGAATTAATCGATCGTATCGGCAAAAAATTGTCGTGGTAAAAAGAATTATGCTCAATCGTCGATTCGGCGCGGTCGCCGATGCCTTCCTGGTAAAAAAGCAGGCCGAAAGTCACGACCACGAGGAAAATGCCGAGAACGACCCACCACCTTCCATACCGGTAACCCTCTCTCGTAAGCCGCAGATTGAGGAACGCAAGCACGATAAAAAGAACGGTAAAAACAATCCATAACAGGGAAACGCCCTGGAACAGAGATCGGAGCGCCCCGGGGCCCAGGAGACTGCGGACGCCGCCTCCTTTTTCGATCACCGATTCCTCGATACTGAGCGATAGCGCTCCGAAAAACACCGCGGCGGCGAGCGATACCCAGACCGAAATGTTTTTGATAAGAAAATGCCACTTCGGCCGGTGCGTCACCTGCCGCTCGTGGATCTCCTCGATGACTTTTTTGCTGGTTTCGGACATTGCTTTGCGATTATAGTGGAACGCCGTTTTTTCCGATCTCCTTGAGCAGCAGCCTTTTGGCCCGCACGACGAGCGACGACACGCTTCCCGCGGGCTTGCGCAGGATGTCCGATATCTCTTCGTAGCTTTTTTCTTCGAAATATCTCAACACAATCACCTCTTTGTATTTCGCATCAAGCCGATTGATTGCCTCGCGGAGCTTCGCATCATCCATTTTCTTTTCGAGCTCCCCTTCCACATTGATCTCGGAGGCAAGCGTTTCGAGCTTCTCGTCCTCCATGGCCACCGTTGGCCGCGCCGCGCCGTGCCTCACGTGGCTTACGGCTTCGTTGTGAGCGATGCGATAGATCCATGAGGAAAACTTGAGATCGGCATTGAAACCGTTCAGATTGCGATAGGCGTCGATAAAGGTTTCCTGCACGATGTCTTGCGCATCGTGAACGCTGCAATTGATGAATCGCATGACGTAACGCCGAAGCTTCTCTTCATACCGCTCCATCAAAATCTCAAAATACCGGTCGTCCGCGACCGCGAGCACCGCTATCTTTTCGTCGGAGGCATCGGCATCGCGGATCCCCTCCCCAATGGCATCGTCTTGGTTCGTCATAATAAAACCGAAATCCATCGTCATGGTATGCCTGTATAATACGACATTCGCGGGAAATATAGTGCATACGCAACAAATAGGGCGGTCGGCGCGTATTATCTTATGAACAAGAAATTGCTCCGATTTTAATTAGAAGGACTATCGCCCCCCCCATGAAAAAATTTTTATTCTCACTCGGCCTGGTCGCTGTTACGGCATTCTACGTATTGTTCGGCAACCAAAATTCCGCTCCGATTATTCCTCCCGCAACCGTTCCGGCAACGACGGAAAACAATCCGCCGGCGGCGAGGGTTGCGTACGGCGGGAACCCTCCTTCCAATGCACCTGCCGCGGCGACAATCCAGAAAACGGCTTCGCAACCGATCGCTATTGCTTCGACTCCAACCCCTACTCCCACGCCGACGCCCAAACCCAAAGGATTATACGCGGACGGCTCATATAACGGCAGTGTCGCCGACGCATACTACGGAAATGTCCAGGTACAAGCCGTCGTCCAGGGCGGAAAGATCACCGATGTACGGTTTCTGCAATATCCGGACACGCACGGCACCTCCATCTACATCAATAGCCAGGCGATGCCGTATCTGACGCAGGAAGCCATTCAGGCGCAGAGCGCGAACGTCGACATCGTCTCCGGAGCGACCGATACGAGCATGGCGTTCCAACAGTCGCTTGCTTCCGCGCTCACGCAAGCAAAAGCGTAAAAAATGATCGCCTGGATCGACGATTTCTTGAACCGGACCACGATGTACCGCCTCATGCTGTACTATCTTGCCGCGCTGCTCGCGGCCGCTTTCGTGTTCGGCTTTTTCGGCATTCTTCCGTATGATCCCGCGACAATCGCACTTTCGACAGCTGTGATCACGGCCGTTTGCTGGGTCACGAACCGAATATGCGCCCGCATCTTCCATGCCGCGACGAACGTAGAATCCGTTTACATCACGGCAGGCATCCTCTCCCTCATCATCACGCCGGTCGCGGCCGCGAACCACGCGGGCATCGGTTTCCTCGTTTTCGCTTCCGCATGGGCGATGGCGTCGAAATACCTGCTCGCCATCGGCAAGCGGCATCTGTTCAATCCCGCGGCGTTCGGCGTGGCGCTTTCGGCGCTCGTGATAAACCAATCGGCGACATGGTGGGTCGGCGGCAATCTCCCTCTGCTCGCTTTCGTCCTCGTCGGCGGCCTGCTC
>DATLTV010000034.1:0-9139 GCA_035533375.1 Minisyncoccota bacterium | reverse complement strand
GATTTCAGCTTTTCGGGCCTCAAAACCGCCGTGCTTTATTATGTGCGCGACCTCAAAGCCGCCGGAAAAAGCGTGAACAAAGCCGAAATCGCCGCCGGCTTCGAGCAGGCGGTCGTGGACGTCCTCGTCGCGAAAACCAAGCGCGCGGCGCAGGAATCCGGCGCGGAATCGATCCTGCTTTCGGGCGGCGTCGCGGCGAACAAACACCTGCGCAAAGCGCTCACGCGCGCGGCAGGGATTATCGGCGCGGAATGCTACGTTCCCGACTTCAAATACAACCTCGACAATGCCGTGATGATCGCGGCCGCGGGCTACCTGGTCCGTCTGCGCAAGAAAAAGTACAGGTTCGTTGCGCAGGGAAATCTGGAAATTTAAAACTTCCTTCCTCCCGGCGGAAGCCGGAACCTGGAACGACACGGATCTCTGCTTTTCGGGGATGAATGCGGTGTCGATTACCTCGGAAGCTTCTTCCACCTCAGTTTTACGAGCAAAAGCATCGCAATCGCAGCGCCTATGCTGTCGTCGAGAAGGTCCTTGAGCGTATCCGCATAGATCCAACCGGGCTCGGTCCAAAAGGGATGGCTGTGGCGGATGAACACGTCTCCGAAAAATTCGTACATTTCCCAAAACACCCCGACGAGCGCGACCGCGCCGACGCCCAAAAGCACCGCGACCCATTTATTTCGGAACGAAACCGAATCGGTCTTTTCGAACACGTAATACCACAGAGCGCACGCGAGCCAAGTGCCCGCCAGTATGTGCATGGGGATGTCGAAACCGGTAAGATGAACATACCAGCCGAACGAAAGCGCCGCGAGGTGAATCGATGCGATAGACAGAACGAAAATTCCGAGGAAAACCGGCATAGCTATATGGTATACACGACATCTTTCCGCTCCACGACAATCTCCCACCCCGCGCGGCGGGCGTGCCGATAAAGCGCCCGGTTGGGATTAAAGCAGATCGGCCGGTCCACCATTTTGAGAAATGGAATATCGCTTCCCGTGTCGCCGACGCCAATCGAACTCTTGAGTGAAAGCCCCTCTACTTCTACTGCGCGACGCAGCACGGCCGCTTTATCGAGGATGAGATCACGGTGGAGAATGTTGCCGTTGAACCGCTGCTTCTTTTGGTCGAGTTCATAGACCATGCCGTAGACCTTGCTGAACCCGAGCCGTTTGCCGAACTCCCGCACCGCTTCCCACGGCGATTGCGAGATCGCGAGCACGTAATAATTTTTCTTCTTCAGATCGCGCACGAGGTCGCGCGTGAAGCGATAGACGCGATCCTGCTGAGATTCGACGACCATACTGCTCACGCGCAGAAAATCCGCGTAGCGCACGCCTTCGATATGCCCCTCGAACATACGGATCACGCTCCGGATGTATGTTTCATAATCTCCCTTCCGAGCGATCCACCGCTCACGGTCTTTTTCGTAAATTTTCCGCACGGACGGTTTCCAAATCCCGGCGCCGATCATCGCCTCCGAAAGTTCGATGAGCAAACTCGACCGGAAGATCGTTCCGTCGATGTCGAAAATAGCGGTTTTCCTGGATCGAGATACGGCCATGAAAATCGATGATGCTCTGATTGTACCATAGCGCGCAATTACCTCTTTTACCCCGAAGATCCGAAATGCTTACCGGCTAATTCGTGCGAATTAGCCGGTAAGAGCGTCGAAGACCGGAAAAAATTATAGTGATGCAATGACGTGATCGGCCGGCGGCTTTTGCTTTTTCACCGGGCAGTAGAATACCTCGAGGCCTCGCTGGTCCTTCTCCAAAATCCCCGCTCCGAAAAGAACGCGCAGATGCCTGGAGGTCGATCGCACGGAAAGCCGTATCTCACGGGCGATCTCGGTCACGGAACGCTCGCCGACACGCGCCAGATATTTTAAGATCGCGAGCCTGCGGCGATTCGCAAGCGCCTTGAGCGTTTTTTCAAGTTCAACCATGTAAAAACACTACCATGTCGAAATAAAAAATATATAAAAATTTTATGAAGATATTCTAAGAGGCTAATTCGTACGAATTAGCCTCAACGAGAGATAGGGATGGTCGCTTAGAATCGCTCTATATCAAAATCGGCGGCGGTTTCCGACCTTCCGTTTCGAGCTTTTCCACCCGGACGCCGAGCAGGCGGATGGGCTTGCGCGAAGGATTTTCGCGGCGGTCAAGGAATGGGAAAAAGAGGCGCAAGGCCTGGAACTGGATCGTGCGCTCGTCCGAAGCGGGCGCGGACAGAGTCGCGCTACGGGTCTTTGTAGTGAAATCGGCGAAGCGGACCGTGATCGTCACGCTCCGGAAGCTCACGAAGCCGCTGCGCACGAAGCGGTCGAAGACGCCCTTCGCGATCGCGGCAAGGTGTTCGCGGAGGAAGTTCGTATCGCCCGTGTCATACTCGAATGTCTCCTGCTCACCGATCGATTTCGCTTCCCATACTTCCACAAGCGGCGCATCATCACGTCCGCGGAGCTTTTCGTACAATTCCGTTCCCCATTTTCCCATCATTTTTTGGAGTTCCCCGAGTGAAAGTGTTTTTGCGTCTTTCACGGTCACGACGCCCATCGCTTTGAATCGCATCTCCGTCTTCGGCCCGACGCCCGGGATTTTACGGACAGGCATGGGTTCGATAAATGTTTCCGCATCTTCTTCGCGCACGATCGTGAGGCCGTCGGGCTTTTGCGCGTCCGAAGCGATCTTCGCGACCAGTTTGTTCGGCCCGATGCCGATTGAAGCCGTGAGGCGCTCTTTCTTTTTGATCTCCCGCTTGATCTCCCGCGCGATATCGGCGGCTTTCTCGTACGAATTGGCCGATGACAAATCGAAGTACGCCTCGTCCACGCTCGCCTCTTCGATATGCGGCGCGTGCGCGCGAAGAATCGACATCACGCGTTCCGACGCTTCGCCGTATTTTTTCATGTCGACCCCGAGAAATACCGCGGGTGGCAGACCCTTCCGCCGCGCTTCCTCGGAGAATTTCCATGCGGTCGAAATAGGCAGGGCGGAATGGATGCCATACGCGCGCGCCGCGTAGTTCGCGGTCGAAACCACTCCCCGCCCCGCGCCGCTTTTCGGATCTGCGCCAACCACGAGCGGCCGATCTTTGAACCGCGGATTGTCCCGTTCCTCGATGGACGCGAAAAAGGCATCCATGTCCAGATGGCCGATAATTCTCCTTGTCCGCTCATTGTCCTGCATATGCCCGTTATTCTTCAGCATAGATCATCGCGCCGGAAATAAAATGAAGTAGAACCCATCTCGATAAAACATTACCGGCTAATTCGTGCGAATTAGCCGGTAATAAGATGCCGCGACATACCCTACTGATCCTTCGCGATATGCCCGAGTCCGTGCTTGCGGAGTCCTTCGGCAAATCTTTCTTCGAATTCGATGTGTAGGTCGTGGCGCAAGTCGGGGTCCATCTCGCGCAGATCCGCGCCGTAGCGACGTTCGAGTTCGCGGTCGGCGAGCTTGTGCGCAAGGAGGTCCCAAAACGACTGCTCGTCGTATGCGTCAAGGTCGTCGGAGATTTTTTCCGCGTCGCTTTCGCGGAGCACGTTGCGATGCTCGACGATCTCGACGAGTTCTCCCATCCCCACTTCTCCCGCTTTCGCGAGCACCCAGCTCGCGAGATCGTCGATCGCGTCGCCGCGCTTCCGATAGCGCTCATTCACCGCGTCGCCGAGAAGCGCATACACTGAGCCCGCGGCTTCAAGCGCCCGCACCAGCGACTCGTACTGCTCCTTCGTGAACTCGATCGAGGTTGATTTTTTTGCCGTTTTTTTCATGGGATTGATTATATATCGGAAATGGCGAAAAAATAAAGTGTCTCGAAAAAACCGCCATTAAGCGGCGGTTTTTCGAAAACGACGGTAAACGCTTTACTGCGCTGACTCGATCCTTACGGAGTTGTCGGCGCAGGAGCCGTCTGCGATCCGCCGGACTGCGGCACAGCTCCGCCGCTACCATAGCCATAGTTGTCGTAGCCGCCGTAACCGCCGCGCATCATCATCGAATAGCCGTATCCGCCGCGGCCGTCGAAACCGCCGAAGCGCGAACAGAATTCCCCGACCCTCACACCAACCCAAAACACCACTCCCGCGATAAAAAGCGCGATGAGAATCCGAAACAAACGGAATCCCCATGAGCCGCCGTGACATCCGTAACCGTGACCGCACCAATTCCCCATCCGGCACCGATGGCACATGCAACCCTCCGGATGTCCGGGTATCGAGCCGCCGTCCATTTTGCCCGCCTGATTCTGATTGTTTTTTTGATCGTCCATAAATAAATTGAAATGTTACTTTTTTAATTTTGGAAGCGTGTATCCCCGTTCGCCCGCCGGTATGCGGGCCTTTGCGGGGACGACACATGAAAAGCGACCTTTGCGGCTTCCTTGCATATCATACGACACATGGCGTGATTTGGGTGCAATCCACCGCCAACCGATCGGCACGCCGACTATCGGCTAATTCGTGCGAATTAGCCGATAAGGAAATTCTGGAAAAGATGTTCGGCAGATTACGCAGATCGCTATTGAGACGGGTTATCGGCTACCACAACGTTCTTGATCACGGGCGGATTGAGCGGCCGGTCATTCGAATTCGTCGGCAGATTGCCGATCGCGTCCACGACATCCTGCCCGGAAACGACCTTCCCGAAGATCGTGTAATTATGCGGCAGCGACGTGTCCTGGAGCATGATGAAAAACTGGCTGCCGTTCGTGTTCGGCCCCGCATTTGCCATGGCGACCACGCCCCGCACGTATCCGGCCTGATACGAAGGCGTCGACGGATTCAATTCGTCCGCGAAGGAATATCCCGGACCACCCGTGCCCGTACCCGTCGGATCCCCGCCCTGGATCATAAATCCGCTGATGACGCGGTGGAAAATGACGTTGTTATAGAATCCCTTGTTCGCGAGCGTGATGAAATTCTGCACCGTTTTCGGCGCATCGTCGTCGAACGTCGCAAACGTGATATCCCCCAGCGAAGTTTTGAGCGTGATCAAGTGTTTCATAATTTCGTTTGATTGGGTTGTAGTTGATGCCGATGTTGGCGTTGGTGTTGGCGTTGATGCAGATTGTTCCTGAAGCGTGGGCGGCTGCGGCGTAGCGTTTCCGGCGCTGAGCCACAGATACGCTCCAAAGCTCAAGGCGACGATCCCCAAAACGATGCCCGCGACTTTAATGTTCTCCTTCATAATATCCCATTTTATCAAAACACGGAAAAAATGGCAAAGCGCGATGCGCCCCTTTCGTTTTCCTACCCACTCAAAACCCCCGCCGTTTGCGGGGGTTTTGAGTGGACCCGGCGGGATTTGCACCCGCCTCACTACTTGTCAAGAATAGTATGTTACTCCATACACCACGGGCCCCTCGGGCCCACGCTATTTCCATAGCATGCGCGAGGTCAAATATTTTTAAAGTAAAGATAAAATATTTCTAAAATCGCAGATGGTGTTCGCGAAAAGCTAAAGCCCCGCGCGAGCGGGGCTTTAACCGACAAGTAGTGTGGTCCGTGATGTACGAACCTACTATTCTTAATTTCAAGTATAATGCCTCGATTTATTTTGCCAAGCGCAGGGGCAGGAGCCAAACTCAGCGAACAATCCCGGACCGCGCCATCAGATGCCCGCTATCCCCACGTAAATTCTCTTCCGAAGTGGCCCCAGGCGGCGGTTTCGGCCCACTTCACTTTTCCCAATTCCAAAAACGCGCGGATTCCTGCCGGCGTGAGGTCGTATCCTTCGATCGGAATTTCTTTGCCGTCGAGCTCCGCGACGGCCATCACCGGTTCACGCTTGCCGATCGCGTAGGCAAGCTTCACGCGCGCTTGCTTCGCCCTGCCCGCGCGCACGAGGTCGACGGCCACCCGGCGGGCCATGTAAGCGCCGCTCCGGTCCACTTTCGTATAATCTTTTCCGGAAAACGACCCGCCGCCCACGCCCGCCTCGGGGCCGTAGTTGTCGATCACGATCTTCCGGCCGGAAAGCCCGGAGTCGGCGTCGAATCCGCCCATCGCCCACTCGCCCGCGGGATTTATGAGATACTCGTCGGCTTTGATCGCGCCGCGTACGAGCGTTTCAAGCTCTTTTGTTTTTGCATTTTGGAAGCTCGCGACGACGGTGCGCACGCGGGTCCCCTCGATCGTCACTTGCGTTTTGCCGTCGTACGGATAGATGGCGAAAATTTTCCGGCACAGGTCCCGCGCGAGCTCGTACTCAAGCGGTATATAATTTTTTGTTTCGGAGGTCGCGTAGCCCATCATAATCCCCTGGTCGCCCGCGCCGCCGGTGTCGACTCCCTGCGCGATCTCCGGGCTTTGCTTTACGAGATACACGTTCACGCCGAAGTGTTCGCCAACGATTCCGCGCACGATTTTCGGGATGAGGACATTCGCCGCGCTCGTGACCTCGCCCGAGATCGTGACGTGTCCGTGCCCGCCCATCACCTCGATTGCGCAGCGGCTTCCGGAATCGCCCGCGAGATAGGCGTCAAGGAGCGTATCCGCGATAATATCGCAGGCCTTGTCCGGATGCTTTGGAGAAACAAATTCCGCAGTTCTTATGTTTGGCATGTTTTTATTCCGTCGTCCCGGATCCGCCTTTGGCGGAATCCGGGATCCATACATTATTTTTTTTATTGCAACTGAATTTGAGTTTTCGCTTGTTGATTTTTCGTCAATAAACAAAAAACGCTTTCCCGAAAGAAAAGCGCGCGACCTTTATCTTTCCCTTGCGGGCTGGATGGGGCACCTTCTGCTTGAGGGTTGCCGGGCGGATCCGCGAGCCAGTGCTCTCCCCGCCTCTCTGGATAACTTATTCAGTTGTAGGTTTAGTATAGCACAAAAAGAAAAAGCAATCCCCCGCCAGAAAAATCTTAAAATCCGATTATCCTCCGTCATCCCGATCATCCGTCATCCTCGCCCCGTATCGCGATACGGCGGGCTTGACGATCCGCCTTCACTTGCTATACTAAAACTACAAATGGCTTCGGCCCTCCCCGCAAGGGGTTAAAACAAAAATCAGGCGAGCAATCGCCTGATTTTTGTTTTGAGAAGCTCAAAATCTTCTTCCCTGATAATCTGAAAAACGCGAATTCACGAAGCAACTTCCCGCCCCACTCAAAACCCCCGCGCGCGGCGGGGGCTTTGAGTGGACCCGGCGGGAATTGCACCCGCTTCCCCGTGTGTCGAAAACGGTAAATGCACCACGGGCCCGGATCCACTGCCTCATTATCTATATCCTGATTAAAAAATATCTAAAAAAATTATCAATGAAAGATAAAGTCTTCCGATTACAAAACAAAAGCCCCGCTTGGCGGGGCCTTTGCCGACACACGGGATAGGTCCGCAATGCACGGACACACCGTCTTTAATTCCAGTATACGCCCCGATTGGAATTTGTCAAGGGCCATTGGTAATTAAAATTAAAGGATTTCCGATGTCGCGTCTTCGATGCATTAAGCCGGATTTCGGTTCGTTGATTTTTTGTCAACAAAGAAGAAAACGCAGGAATAGCGCGAGATTGCGCAAAATGGGAACGTTGCATTTGCCAAAAATCATGCGTGGCGGGAATGCCGCGAACCTTATCCGTGCGGAATAAAAAGTTCCCGGCGCCGATTTCTCCCGATCGGGGCGGGGAAGAGTTCCTGGCGCTGTTATTCCCGGACGAAGTTAATCGCGTCTTTAATGGACGCCTCTATCGCCGACCATAAAACCGGATCGCTTTCGACCGCGGAAAGAATCTTGGCAACCTGCCGTTCTGTCGGTTTCCTGCCAGCCAATTTTATAATTTCTTCCGCGTCGATTTTAAAAACGATAGATTGTACCTTCTTCGCGCCGCTCATGATTCTTGTTCGACGTCCGTAATAAAAACCGTGCCGTCTTTGAAAATCGATTGCACGACGGGTGCACGGTCCGCCATTTCGACTTCCACCGCTTCGGGATGCTCAACGCTTTTCGCTATGCGCTCCAACGCCTCGATAAATGTTTTGAGTTTCATGATCCGATCATTGATCGGAAGCGAAGGTCCGTCAAGGCCTCAAAATGTTAATTAAGGACCTCTTGCACAATGCCCTGAACGCTGCTGTCTTCGCTGGGCATTATCGACACATGGTTCTTGTTCGTACTTTTAGGCAATAGTATTCTGCGTCCATCCTTTTTGTCATACATTTTGATCGTAACGTTATCCCCCAAGAGGGCGACAACCCTATCGCCCGTATCTGCTTTCAGCTGCTGCCGGCACAAAACGAGATCTCCGTCATTAATGCCGGCAAGATTCATGGAATCGCCCATTGCTCGCAATATGAAATATTTATAACCAGATTTTAATTTACGCTCATCAATGTCAATATATTCTTCGATATTTTCTTTACCCAATAACGGATTACCGCACGGAGCTGAGCCGACAAGAGGAATGCGGGCTGTGGCAAATATGGGCGCAGGAAGAATATCCGCCAATGTTTTACGCTGGTCGATCTCGCCTTCAATTCTGCTTTTGAAAAATTTTTCTGTTTCTTTATCAACAAAATAAACATAACAGCCCTTCATGCCGCGCGTCATAAGGGTACGATAAGTGTTTTTAATAATCGCATCCGCTTTCTTTTTTGCTACCTCCCGATCCCCCGCGAGATCCTTTTTATACCCCTTAAGCGAGGCATCGGTTTTTGCTCGTTTGCTCGGATCAGTGACCACCTTCCCTCCGCGAACAATTAAATCGGGGCCCACGATTACGCCGACATAATCCAGATCAAGGCCCTGGCAAGTATGGATGCAACCTATCTCGCTTACTGCTTCTGGTTTCCGAATCCATAAATTGCCATCGCTTGCAAGATTCCATTTCATCTCAAATTTGTACTCGGGAATAACAATATCTTTCGCGTTAGAATTAGTCTTACTAATCCAATCCCAACAATATCCAGCAACAAGCCTGGCTTTGTTTTTTATTTTATTTTTCTCAAAAATAATATCGCGCAGCTCGTTAGGCGACTCGACGATTTTAAAATCGTAATCTTTTTCACTCAAGGTAGCGTTCGCTGTCTCCCGAATGCCCAGAACATCATCCAACCACGCTAGATATCCATCCGAACCATTACATCGAAATTGAGAGGTTAGTGAAAGTGTACTGATTTTCGC
>DATLTV010000033.1:0-10278 GCA_035533375.1 Minisyncoccota bacterium | reverse complement strand
GCCGACGCGCCACAACCTTCCGCCCCGTATGCCTACGCATCCGCGTACGGAAACCGTGCGTCCGCGCCCGCTTCCTTTTCTTTGGTTGATAGGTGAACGACATGGGAATGATGATAGCACCAATAAATCTCCCAAACAAGGGGGTCTTATTTCCCTTTTGCGAAGGACGGCCTCGCCCGCCCCGTGGTGAAACGCCCTGTCTCCGCGCCGATACATAGGCGCGGGGATAAGCTCGCACGGCTCCGCGATGTCCTCGTAGGGGGGAAACCCGCGCTTGCTGAAATAATACCGATTACAACGCTTTTTGAGACGAGAAAGTCTGTGTTAGAGGGAAAAATAAATAGGTTTTTTGCCTTTTTGTTTGCCATCGGGTGAAAAAACGGGTCTTTAGGGGTTTTTACCGTTTTTTGCGGAAAAATTTTACTTTTTCTCATATCTGCGCCGCCATGAATTTTGTCGGGCCGAGTTATTCACATGTAATCCCCAGGAAGCGCTTATTCTCTCCTTTGACTCTTGTCGAATAAAAAATTAAATTAGAAAGTGTCGGTGGCGAAAGAGTTGACAGGCGCGCGATTGACGCAGATACTTCAACAAACAACAATTTCATCGTATTTTAATCATCATGGACCTTGAACAGCTTTGGCAGTCGACATTGGGAGAGATGGAGGTTAAGCTTTCGAGGGCGAATTTTGCGACGTGGCTCAAGGATAGCCGCCTCGTCGACAAGCGGGACGGTACTTTTTATATCGCCCTGCCTAATAATTTTGCGAAAGAGTGGGTGGAGAACAAATATCAGAAAAATCTTTTGGGTATTATCAGAAATTTCGACGATTCGGCAAAAAAACTCGAGTTTAGCGTGTCAAATACCAACACAGGGAGTCCGATAAAAACGGACGTGGTGCCGGTGCGCCCGCTTGAAGAGAATACAATTGACCTCGACTTCAAGGTGGATCCCGAAACCAACCTGAATCCCCGTTATTCGTTGCGGTCATTTGTTGTCGGCCCTTCTAATGAAATGGCTTTTGCCGCCGCAACGGCGATCATCGACGAGCTTGGCACCAAATACAATCCTTTCTTTATATACGGCGGTGTCGGCCTTGGGAAGACGCACTTGATCCAGGCGATCGGCAATGAAATAAATGTCCGTTATAAGGGAAAAATACGGTCGCGCTATGTGTCGTCGGAACGTTTTACCGGTGATGTAGTCTGGGGGGTAAAAAATAAAAGAATGGAGGATATTAAAAAACGCTACCGCGACGTGGATGTATTGATTATCGACGACATCCAATTCATCGGCGGCAAACAAAAGACCGAGGAAGAATTCTTCAACACTTTCAACGCGCTTTATGAGGCGAATAAACAGATCGTGATTTCGTCGGATCGACCGCCGCAATCGGTGCCAACCCTCCACGATCGCCTCCGCTCCCGTTTTGAAGGCGGGCTCACGGTCGACATCCAAATGCCGGAGTTCGAGATGCGGGTGGCCATCATACAAAACAAGCTTCAGGAAATGAATCGACAATTGAGCGACGCGGTAATCGTCCTTATCGCGAAGCGCGTGAAAAAAAGCATCCGCGAGCTCGAGGGCGTTCTTAAGAAGATATTATTCCATCAAGACAGGAAGCGGGTGGAAATTACCGAAGAAGTTGCCGGAGAAATCATTGAAAAGTCATTGCAAACACTCACTAAGCGGGTGACCGACGCCCAGATTTTAAAATCGGTCGCCGAATTCTTCAATCTCACCATCGAGGACCTTGTAAGCCACAACCGAAGGAAACAGGTTGTGGAACCACGCCAGATCGCGATGTACTTGCTTCGGGATATCTCCGAGCTTTCCTATCCTTATATTGGGGAAAAAATGGGGAGAGATCACACCACCGCTATCCATTCGTATGAAAAGATCAACCATGAAATTAACAAGAACAATAACCTTAACCAGAAAGTTGTCCTCATAAAAGAGATGATTTATAAGAGTTGATGCACAGGTTTTCCTTTTTCCAAAAATATTTATTTTCTTATTAAGCGTGCTGGTTTCAGGAAAATAAGTATTTTTGTTTTAGTATCCCCAGTACCCACCCCTTAATAGTATCTTTAATAACAGTATTCTATTTAATATGAAATTTATTATTATACGCTCGAATTTGAAAGAAGGAATTTCCGCCGTCGAGCGCGCCGCGGGCGAGCACCTCAACCTCCCAATCCTTAAAAATATCCTTTTTGAGACCGAAGGGAATAAAATTAAAATCACTGCCACAAACCTCGAAATAGCGATCACGTATGCAGTCACGGGAAAAGTGATTGAGGAAGGGAAATTCACCGCACCGGCGGGAATTTTGGGGAACCTGGTGAATAATCTGCAAAGTGACCGATTAAATATCGAAGAAAACAAAGGAAAGCTGGAGATTAAAACGGATAATTACGAAGCGAAGGTGCAGGGCCTCCCCGCCGACGATTTTCCAATTATGCCGAAAATAAAAAATCAAAAAGAATCGATCGAGATCAAGGGAGTTATTTTAAAAAATGGGCTTGAACAAGCGCTCGTTGCCGCCCAATTCTCAGAAATACGTCCGGAACTAAACTCGGTTTTTTTTAAATTTTCATTGAACAATCTGAAGATTGTAGCGACCGACAGCTTCCGCCTCGCCGAGCGCACCATTCCCTCGGAGCAATTCACCGCAAAATTAGAAAAAGAATTCAGTATACTTATTCCCCTGAAGACCGCTCAGGAATTGTCGCGGATCATCCGCGACGACGACACGGTGAATATCTACCGCGACGAGAATCAAGTCCTTTTTAAAACGGCATCCATGGAGCTTTTGTCGCGTTTGAGCGAAGGCACCTTTCCCGATTACGCGGCCATTATCCCCCAAAAATTCGACGCGGAGATGATTTTTAACCGACAGGAATTTATGAACGCGCTGAAACTCGCCGGAGTTTTTGGAAATAAATCAGGCGAAGTGAAGCTTGTTGTACAGGAGAACAAAAAAGCGGTGGAACTTATTTCTTCGGACCAAACACTCGGAGAAAACAATTATATGCTTCCCGTGAAGGCCCACGGCACAACCGACGCGATTGTTTTTAATTGGCGCTATCTTGCCGATGCTCTTAAAACTCTCAAAACAGAAGATGTATTTTTGGGTGTGAACAACGCGAATAATCCGGCGATGATCAAATCCCCCGGCGACGCTTCATATTTATATATTTTGAAACCGATAGCGGAGTAGGATCCATCCCGAATTTATATCTCAAAACGCATATCTCAAAACCGGCATCGCCACCCAGAAAGTTTTGAGATTTGAGATATAGGATACGAGCTTCGAGACCGGCTCCGGGAAAACTATTGCGCGTACACGATTACCCCGGATTTGGCGGAATTTCCGTTTTGATCGGTTGCCTCTACCTCGAGAAGGTTTTGTGCGCCGGGATTTTGTGGAACAAATTGCCAGTCGAGATTATATCCTTCTTTTGGAATCGCAAGGGATATTTGCTGTACTACGGCGCCGTTCCAAAGTACTTGCAATCCGGTGATTGGAGACGCGCCGGAGATTATGGCGTTCACCAAAAGTGTGCCGTTAAAAAATGCGCCCACGGCAGGCGATATGATTTGTACTTGCGGCGGGAGCGTTGTAGTCGCCGCCATAAGCGTCGTAGTGGAAACCGATGTTTGCGCTCCTGCGGCAAACGGCTGGTTATAGCTTGCGAAATTCGGAATATGGATGGAGGCCCAATTTATCACGCCTGTTTCCCAGTTGTTGAATTGGGGATCGGCGGCAGGATTTGTCGGGTCCGGCCCGGTGGGGTCGGCCTTATTTACGTAATATAAAATAGTATGGATCTGATTGTTGTCGAGATAATTACCGGCGAGGATTGGTTTTGCCGGCGTCGTGGGATCCGGTTGGATAAAAGTCGTCGATGAAGTGTTTGGCAGCGCGGAGGCGAGGAATTCGTGCCAGATAGGGACTGCGGCGAGAATACTCGAGCCATTTTTTTTGAAAGGCGTGTTGTCGTTGTTGCCGGCCCAGACGCTCACTTCGAGCGACGGCGTATAACCGTTTGCCCAGGCGTCGCGGTAATCATTGGAAGTTCCGGTTTTGAGCGCGACATCGTAACCGGGAAATTCGGTGAGGTTGAGGCTGTTTTGAAAAAGACCTGCGCGGGCGTCGGTATCGGAGAGAATGTCGTTCACAAGCCGTACGGATTGTGAGTCCGCCACGCGCGAGGAGTCGTCTTTCCACGACTCGAGCGTGTTGCCATTCGCGTCCTGCACGCCGAGCACCATGGTCTGGGCGTGTTTCACACCGTCGGCGGCGAGAACGGAATATGCTTCGGCGAGATCGGCAAGCTTCACGGCGCCGCCACCCAAAACAAGCGAGAGGCCGTATTGGTCGGGATTAGTGAGTGTCGTAAGTCCGAATGTATAGGCGTTCTTAATGCTTGCGTCGAGGCCGGCGAGATAAAGCATCTTTACCGAGGGGACGTTCACCGATTGCGCGAGCGCGGTGCGCAGGCTCATCGGCCCCGCGAACGTGCTCTCGAAATCCTGCGGATGAAAGCATTCTTTGTTGGTGTTCGAAAAATCGGGAACCGCCGGACAGTGCGGATCGTTCGCGGTGAATTCGGTGGGTGTGTCGAAAAGAACGGTGTCGGGCGTGTATCCTTCCTGAAAAGCGGTCAAGTAAACAAAGGGTTTTAAAGACGATCCAGGCTGGCGCAAGCCCTGCGTGGCGACGTCAAAATTCGGCTCGAATTTACAATTGACCGCGGGAGTGCAGCCGAGCGGCAACGACGAGGTAGCGAAATAATTTCTCGAGCCAACGAGCGCGAGCACCTGACCCGTCTGCGGATCTTGGGCCACGAGCGCCGCGTTATAGCCCTGATATAGTTGCTGGTTCTGTGCCGCGCCGTCCGTTACCGCCTTTTCCGCGTCTTGTTGTATATTCCAGTCGAGCGTTGTGGTGACTTTAAGCCCGCCGTTTTCCACCATGTCCTCTCCGTATTTCTGCACTAAATAATCCTCGACCGCCATCACAAAATGCGGCGCCTTGATACTCGTGCTTTGTGGTAGGAACACGAGTTTTTCGGCCGAGGCCGCGACAAGCTGTGTTTTTGTGATTTTCCCCGCATTGAACATTTGTTGAAGGACAAGGTTTTTGCGGCTCATGAGGTTCTGAATATGGCTTCCCCAAGGCGAATAATACGGAGGATTCCTCGGGATTGCGGCGAGTGTCGCGCTTTGCGCGAGGTCGAGGTTCACCGCGTGCTTTCCGAAATACGCCTCACTTGCCCCTTCAACGCCGTAGATTGTGTCGCCGTAAGGAATTTCGTTGAGATAGAGATCGAGGATTTGGTCTTTCGAATAATGGCGATTAAGCTCGATTGCGAGGATAACCTCCTTGATTTTTCTTGTGATTGTTTGAGAGGAAGAGAGGTAGGCGTTCTTCGCGAGCTGTTGCGTAATAGTGGAACCGCCCTGCACGATACCACCGCTCGTAAAGTCCGCAATAAAAGCCCGGACGATCGCCTTCCAATCAAATGCCGGTTCGTTGTAAAAATTCTGGTCTTCGATCGCGATCGTCGCATCCTTGAGTGTTTGAGGGATTTGGTCGAAAGAAACCACCGTGCGCTTTTGGCCGCCGTTGATCTCGTAAAGCAGTACCGTGCCGGTGCGATCGTAGATCTTCGTGGACTGGACTATTTGGCGGCTCGAGAGTTCGGCGACCGAAGGGAGTGTGGCACGGAAATACAAAAAAAGCACCGCCGCGAGCGCGACAAGACCGCCGAGCGCATAAATGGCGGCAATGGCGATATTCCTTATCGTGAGCTTTTTGGCGGCGGCAGTGACGATATTTCGCGCGCCGAGCTTTTTAATGGCAAGGACGATATTCCTTATCGTGAGCTTTTTGGCGGCGGCAGCGGCGATATCGCGTACGGAAAGATTTTTAAAGAAACGGCGCATTGTTCATTATTATCGCCGAAATAAGCAATAAAAACAACCCCTCCGGTTGATTGGAGGGGTTGTTTTTATGGACACAGCACAAGCGTCGAACTACATTTCAAGCTCTTCTTCTTCGTCGTCTTCCTTCGCCTCTTCGCCGCCATCGAGATCTTTTTGAAGATCCCCGTCTTCGTCCGGTTCGTCGCTCAACCTCCGGAATGCGAGCTGTAAATTGTGTGAGTCAACCATAGTAGACAAAAGCGATCCGACCTTTTAATTTTATATTCCACCACCGATATTTTCGTCCGCAGATATCCTGGACCCCCGCTTTTGCGAGGATAAATCGCCTGCGGACGACTTGTTTTTTAACCAGCATATCGTAACCCCACAATGTGTCAAATGGAGGAGGCTGTGGATAGCCGAGCTGAGCCGAGCCGGGGCGCGACGAAGCGCGGCTGTCTGGGGCATAACGGCTTCGACGGCGAAGCCCTAGCTATATCCCAGCTTGTTCGCCGCTACGATTGCGACCGCGAGGGCGTCGCTTGCGTCGTCGATAACGTCGAGCCGGGGAGTGCCGAGTATAAGCCTCACCATTTTAAGTACCGCCTTCTTGTCGGCAAGGCCGTATCCGGTTATGCCGAGCTTTACCTCGTTCGGCGCGAACTCCCTGATCTCAAGGCCGTTTTCTGCGCCACAGAGCAGGAGCACGCCGCGGGCCTGGGCGACCGCGAGCGCGGTCTTCTGGTTTTTGGCGAAGTACAGTTTTTCCACGGCCAGTATGGACGGTTTGAATTTTTTAATAAGCGCACCGAGCGCTTCTTTTGTTTCCCGGAGCGCTCCTATATCTTCGGAGCTCTCTATCTTCAGGATGCCGGCATCGAGGAGTGCGGCTTTATTGCCCGCGGACTCGATGATTCCGTATCCGATGCGCCGCGTACCGGGATCTACTCCTAATATGATCATAAAATTTTCAATTTTCAATTTAGCAATTTTTAAATGTTACATTTTCTGCGATCGCGTAAAGCGTAACAAGCGTGTTTTGAAAAACTAAAATGATTAATTATGAAAGCGGTTGCTTCGCGTTCGTGTATACGCGCTGTACTGCCTCGTGTTCCTCGAGCGCCTCGACGAGCTTTAAAAAACCCTTTTTTTCTTCCGACGGAATTTCCTGCAGGAACTTCGCTTTCCAACCTGCGGTGCCCAACGGTTCGAACGCCCAGCGGACAGACCCGTTTTCCGCCCACTTGCCGCCGAGTTCGTGCAAGAGCTGTTTTATTTCCTGCACCATCCGATTTTTATTGTCACTCATCGCTTCAATAAGAATGGCCGCGCCGCCGGGGCCATATGCCTCGAAAACCAACTCCTCGATGTTCGCGCCCGCCTCGGATGCTTTTTTTACGGCGCGCTCGATATTTTCCGCCGGCACCTTATTTTCCCTCGCCTTCTCGATTGCCGCGCGAAGGCGCGGATTAAAGTCCGGATTTTGCTCCGCTTTTGCGGCGACGGAGATTGCCGTAAGGAGCTTCGAAAAAACCTGCGCACGCTTCCGGTCCGTTGCGCCTTTTTTATGCTTGATTCCCGCCCAATGAGAATGGCCGCTCATAAAACTTAGGATATAGAATTTATATGAAAAGAAAAAGGGCGATCGTTTGACGACCGCCCCGTAAACAAGGTGCGGGGTGCTAGTAACTCGTGAGGGCTCCGACGCTCGGATCGCCGATCACGAGTTGCCGCCCGTAGATCCCCCAACTCGACAAGCTGAGGGAAACAGAGGGCAGGCTTTTTACGAAGGCATACCCGCTTCCTTCCGGCTTGAAATAGTCGACCTGGACGGAGTCGGTCATCCATCCGAGAATCGCAATCTTCTCGAAATAGATAAACCTATCCTTTATGGATCCCGGGCGAAGGATCGCGAACACGTGTCCGTTGTAGGAAATGCGGACGAGATAGTCTGACGCGTTTGCGATTTGCATACCCGTTGTTCCTCCAAGCCACTTGCGCGGCATGTGGACGACTTGCTCCCGTATCTCCTTCGCGGTGAGCGGCCGCGGACTTTCTTTGTCCGGATTTATCCGCGAGCCGGATGGCGCGAGGATGTTGTCGAACAACGTGTCTTGTGAGACGAAGTTGCCCGGCAAAAAGTTGATTTTATTGTATCCCAGGCCGAGAAACTTTCCCTGGTCGCTGTAGAAGAAAGCCATAACCGGGATTTGTTCCTGTTGCATCTGGATCAGGCGATCGTCAACCGCGATCTGACCGGGTTTTAGTGCCATGACGGCGTTTCCATATACAACGACGTAAGCCGTTGCCCCCTTCACGCTGTTTCGGAACACGGCGTTGTATGTCGGCACTTCGAAGCGGGCTCCCTCACCGCTCAGACCTACTGCCGGATTCATTCCCGTCATCTGTTTCAACAGCGGCGACGAGATTCCTAGTTGCGGCACAATAGCCCCCGACACTTTCCGGAAAAATCCTGCGACGCCGCCGTGCCGGTGGTGTTTGTTCGTCTGTGCCGCGGTTTGCGGGCAGAGGAGCAGTGACCACGGTATGGAGAAAATAATGAAGATCACCCGAATCATAATTTTTTTCACCGTGCCCTCCGAGTTTGAGTTTTTTCCTGAGAGCTTCCACGCTCCAGGTTGCTGACCATATTATATATCGGTTTATAAAATATGTCAAATGCGGCCTTTTGGGAGCGCCTCCTGTGCATAAAAAGCCTTGATAATTAAAGGCTTGCGGGCTAGGCTTGAAGCATACTTTAGGCCATGAATCTTCCACAAAACGACCTTCAAACAAGACTAGCGGCCTTAAAGCGTGAAGGGGAGGAACGGGCCGCGCAGCGCCTGGCCCAAAAACTCGGGCTCGGGTACGTCGATCTTTCCCGGACGCCGGTGAGCGCCGACGCCTTGCGGATTTTGCCGGAAGGCGCGGCCAAGGATGCGGCGATTGCGGTTATCGAACTGCGCGGCAGAAAAATCGCCGTCGCCGCGGTAAATCCGGAATTTCCCGCCACAAAAAAAGCGGTTCAGGATCTTGCGGCGAAAGAGTATGAAGTGAAATTGTTCGTGGCGTCGCGGGCAGGGATTGAGGCGACGTGGAAGCTGTACAAGTTCGTAAAAAACGCCGGAGAGGAGATTACGGGGCGGGTGAATATCGAGCAAAAACGGGTCGAGGACGCGAGCCGCCGCCTTACGACCCTTGCGGCGATCCAGGAAGAGTTCGGAAGGATCGATTATGTAAAACTAGAACCGATTCCGATCCTTGAGCTCGCGCTCGCCGGAGCGTTTTCGGTGAGGGCGTCGGATATACACTTCGAAGCCGGGGAAAAAAATGCGAAAGTGCGGCTGCGCGTGGATGGGCTTCTCCATGACGCGTTCAACGGCCTGCCGCTCAGGAATTATGAAGCGGTGGTTTCGCGCGTGAAATTACTTTCCGGATTGAAACTGAACATCAGGGAGGCGTCGCAAGACGGGCGCTTTACGATCAATTTCGGAAAAAAAGAGATCGAGATGAGGGTATCCGTGATCCCCTCGCGCTTCGGCGAAAATATAGTGATGCGGATTCTCGATCCGGATGCAACACTCATCAGTCTTTCCAGTCTCGGTTTTCGCGACGACGATCTTGCGATCGTCGAACGACAGATCGCGAAGCCGAACGGCCTTATTTTAAACACCGGTCCCACGGGCTCGGGGAAAACAACAACGCTCTATGCTTTCCTCCGCCACCTGAACGATCCGGAGATCAAGATCATCACGCTTGAGGACCCGATTGAGTACCGGCTTGAGGGAGTCGAACAAACGCAGGTGGATGCCGAAGCGGGCTATACGTTTGCGAATGGCCTCCGCGCAATCGTGCGGCAGGACCCGGACATTGTGCTCGTGGGCGAAATCCGCGACCTCGAAACTGCGGACATTGCCCTGCAGGCGTCGCTCACCGGCCATCTCGTGCTCTCAACCCTGCACACGAACGATGCGGCTGGCGCCGTGCCGCGGCTCGTGAACCTGGGAGTAAAAACGCAAAGCATCGGCCCCGCGACAAACCTCGTGATTGCGCAACGGCTTGTCCGCATACTCTGCCCGAAATGCAAAAAAAAGGCGACCTCCGGCGTGTCCGAGGAAAACAGAAAAAAATTTTTCGACAAGCTTCCCGCTCGCGTCGATCGTTCGAAATACCAACACATCGAAATCTACGAAGCCGTTGGCTGTGCCGAATGCAGCGGCTTCGGCTACAAAGGTCGGATTGCCGTTTTCGAATTTCTCGAAGGCGGGCCGACATTCGAGGAAGCGGTCCTCAAAGGCATTTCGGAAGCGGCATTCAGGGAATTGGCGAAAAGCCAAGGAATG
>DATLTV010000032.1:0-3184 GCA_035533375.1 Minisyncoccota bacterium | reverse complement strand
CAGTCAAAAATTTTTCCTGGGCGGCGGTTGTTCTCATATTTATTATTTTTCCGCCTCCACGGCCAAATTCCATTCGATGGTCCTCCGAAGGCCTTCCTTTATACCGACCACCGGCTTAAAGTTGAACTCGAATTCCAATTTTCGCATGTCGAGACAGACGCGGCCGGGGGCCCCGATAACCTCCGCGGTTTTCCCGCGTCCGACGACCACCTTCGCAGACATGATTTCGCCAATCGTCATCGCCAAGTCCTTGATGCTGATCTCTTCCCGAGAAGAGCCTACATTATAGGTCGTGCTTTTGCCGAAAAGCAATATATATATAAGCTGTTTTACCGCATCGGAAATATAGCAATAACAACGCAAATCCCTGCCATCGTCGATCATGTCGATCCTTTTTTCTTTGTACGCTTTTTTCATAAACTGTCCGATCACCCGCTCGTCGTCCATCGACAATCCGGGACCGTAGGAAAGTGCCGGACGAGCGATCCTCACGTTCATTTTATAACGATCGACGTAAGTGAGCGCAAGCACCTCCGAAAGCCGTTTGGATTCGATATAGCAGGCACGATTGTTGTTCACCGAGCTGTTTCCGGCATATGTTTCCATGGTCGGGATCTGGTCCGGCGGCGGCGACCCATAAATTTCGCTGCTGCTTAAATACAAAATTTTTGCTTTCGGGTTGATCTCGCGATAACTTTCGAGAATGCTCTTGAGGCCGATATAATTCACGTCCATTACGTTCACCGGATCCTGCAAAAATCGGCTTGGCGCGCCGTACCCGGCGGCATGCACGATGTAATCGTATTTTTTCACGTACGAAACCGGCTTCGCAAGATCCTGTTGGATCAAATTAAAATTTTTCGCATTTTTCAAATCGTAAATGCGTTTTTTCTCGTCGATCTCTCCGCGAGTAATAAGGTCCGCCTGAATATTATAGTGGAGCTCCTCGTTCAAATAATTAATGAGGTAGCCGAAATACGCGCCAATGAGCCCGTTCGCGCCGGCAATCAAAATCCGCTTATCGCGCATCTCGCTGAAATCGTTTCCGTCGCAAATGCTTTTAACGTCGCTATAAATTATTTTTTGGCTTGATTTCATGTACGGCTTTGATAATTCCCTCTTTCGTAAGTCCGTTCACCGCGCAATGCTCGTCATACGTTCCGTAATTCGTCAAAAACATATCACGTACGCCGAGTCGCGCCTCATCATATCGAATTCCACGCCCGATGGCCGCCACAACATCGGCAACTCCGCCGATGATCGAGTGCTCTTCAATAGTAACAAGAGCCTCGGTCTTCTCAAGGCTCTCGCGAATCATTTTTTGAGACACGGCGGAAACGGGCTTGATCGTCGTGAGGTAAATCAGATCGCAGCCTACGCCATGACGCGACAATTCCTCGGCGGCGTCAAAAGCATTTTGCAGTTGCGGACCGATCGCGACAACGGTAACATCCTTGCCCGATTTGATTTTTTCCGCTTCGCCGAAACGCGGATGCGTCTGAATGTTATGCGTCTTGGCGGGGAGGCGGAAATATGTCGGGGAACCGTTCGTAAATGTCTCGCGGAACAATGCGTCGAATTCGTGGGGCGCGGCAGGATATACGACCTGCATATTCGGGAGGGAGCGCAAAATGGCGATGTCTTCATAACAATGGTGCGTGCAGCCCAAAGATGCATAATCGAAAGCGCTTCCCACACTCACGATTTTGACGCCCAGATTTTGATAGCAAAGGTCGTCTTTGATTTGTTCGAAGCATCGCTCGGTAACAAACGGAGTAATGCTGTGAACGACCGGAATGAGGCCGTCCATCGCAAGACCTGCCGCCATGCTCATCATCGCTTGCTCGGCTACGCCCATATTGTAAAAGCGCTTCGGATGCGTCGCTTCAAAATCCTTGAGTAAAAAATGGCTAATGTCGCCGATAAGGACCGTAAGCCGCTCGTCCTTGCCGAGCTCCTGCATAGTTTTGGCAAATTGCTTTCTCATGACAGTATTTCTTTTTTAAATGCCGAAAGCTCTTCGGCGGTCGGCGCTTTATGATGCCAGGAGAACATGTCAGATTCCATCTGCTTCACCCCTCTTCCCTTAACGGTATTCGCAATAACACAATAAGGAACCGCAAGCGAATGGGCGCGCGGAGCAAATAGGGCGTCGTTGATTTGCTTGATATCGTGTCCGTCGACGGTAGCAGTTTGCCAACCGAAAGCCGAGAATTTCTTTTCGATGTTAATGGATGTTTTGGCGCGGATCTGCGAATTATTATTGTCAACAATACAAACGAGATTGGATAGCCTAAGCTGCTCGGCGTACATCGCCGTTTCCCAAATACTGCCTTCATTTGTTTCGCCGTCCCCTACGATGCAAAAGACCCGCCCGGATTCATTTTTTATTTTTTTCGCGAGCGCGTAGCCGGCGGCCATCGGAAAACCGTGCCCCAAGGATCCCGTCGAGCTCATAACTATGTCGGGTATTCGCTTGGGATGTCCGCCGAGGCGAGAATCATATTCACAATAAGTGAGCATTTCCTCGCGGCTAATTTTCCTGAAATGCGCGAGCGCGGCGAAAAGCGCGGCGCTCGCATGCCCTTTGCTCAAAAAGAACGAGTCGCCTTCGGCCATCCCAGAATAAATCGCATATAACAATTCAACAATAGAAAAAGAACTTGCGATATGGCCTTCTTTGGCCTTATACACCATGTCCAGGATGTCGATCCTGATATTTTTCGTATCCTTCTGATTCACGGGTGTTTATTTTGCGTTAGCGAGATACCAGGCGATAGTGCGCTTCAGACCTTCGTTAAAATCGGTTTTCGCTTTGAAGCCAAACTCTTTTTCGGCGCGACTCGTGTCGAGCATGCGGCGCGGCTGGCCGTCGGGCTTGCTTTTGTCCCAGCGGATCTCACCTTTAAAGTCCATGCATTTGCATATCGTTCCGACGAGATCTTTGATGGAAATTTCCATGCCCGATCCGAGGTTTACCGGTTCCCCTTTTTCGTATTTTTCGGTGGCGAGAATAATGCCTTCGGCCGCATCTTCAACATATAGAAACTCGCGCGTTGCCGTTCCGCTTCCCCATACCTCAATAAACGACTTGCCTTCCTTTTTTGCTTCTTCCACCTTACGAATAAGGGCCGGTATTACATGGGAGGTGCGCAGATCAAAATTGTCCCGCGGACCATATAAG
>DATLTV010000031.1:0-6269 GCA_035533375.1 Minisyncoccota bacterium | reverse complement strand
CATTTCCATCGAAGCCGCCGTTGCGGACGAAGCTACGGTGCGGCGGGCATCCGCGCTTCTTCCGAAAGAGATCGGTGTCTTCGGCCTCGGCAAAATGGGCGCGAATGTCGCGCGTCAACTCAAGGACAAAGGCTGGCGCGTCGTCGCCGCAAATCGCTCGCCCGAACCAGTGAGCGAAATCGCAAAGGAGGAGATCGAGGCCGCGTTTTCAACCGAAGAACTTGCGGAAAAACTAAAATCGCCGCGCGTGATCTGGCTCATGATCACGGCCGGGAAAGGAATCGATGAATTTTTATTCGGAAAAGAGGGGATAGTGTCGCATCTTCAAAAAGGCGATATCGTGATCGACGCGGGCAATTCGTTCTTCGAAGACACGGTCCGTCGCGCGAAACTGCTCAAAAAGAAAGGGATTTATTTTATGGACGTGGGATTTTCCGGCGGGCCTGCAGGCGCGCGCAACGGCGGATCGCTCATGATCGGCGGCGAGAAAATCATGTTCGAGCGGCTCGAACCGCTTTTTGCGGATCTCTCTGTGCGGAACGGCTATGCGCATTTCGGCGACGCCGGTTCGGGCCACTTCGTGAAAATGGTCCACAACGGCATCGAGTACGGCATGATGCAATCGCTTGCCGAAGGATTCGCGCTGATGAAAAAATCGCCTTTCAAACTCGACCTCGCAACAATCGCGCGCGTCTACCAGCACGGCTCGGTCATCGAGTCGAGGCTCACGGGCTGGCTCGAAAAAGCATTCCGCGAATACGGGCAGGACCTTAAAAAAGCGTCCGGCACCGTTGCTGCAACAGGCGAAGGAGAGTGGACCGTAAAAACGGGGCGAAAATGGAAAATGAAACTCCCCGCGATCGAGGACGCGTACAAGTTCCGCGTGCGCTCAAAGAAAAAACCGAGCTACATGGGAAAAATATTATCCGCGCTTCGCAACCAGTTCGGTGGGCACAAGATGTAAGTTTGAATCCCGAGAAGATACCATTTCCGGCCAGACGCCCCGCTGCTTTTATTAAGCACGGACCCCGGTCAACGCCCGGGTGACGAATCGGAGAACGGACACAATGCCCCGCGCGATAGCAAATCTTTAAAACGTGAAGTGCCGGGCGTACGCTCCGACGACGGGGAGCTTTTCTTCTTTTCCGTGGATGACGTTTATAATGCCGAGCACGGCGAGGACGAAGATCGCAAGATTTACCAAGTTCAAGAGTATCCACAGGAATGGCGCGACCGTTCCCAGTATCCACACGACCACGCTTGCCGCGAACAAAACGAGTCCCTGTTTGATGTGAAATTTCACAAAGGGATCGTCTTTCGCGACCAGATACGAAACAATGACCAGCGGTCCGATATAAGCCAAAACGGCCATCGCGGTATTCTGCTGTTTCTGCGCTTTTTGATTCGGAGTGTCCATTTGCATTGAATATGCTTGTATCGATCGACCTTGGTTAATAAGACGATTATATCATAATTGGAGCAATATGATGGGTTTCTTGTGAGGGATAGAGATGGTCTTGGGCGGGTGCATCGAAACCGGGTTGAATGTTGTATAATAAAGGAATAACCAATGTATCGCTCACGAGCCCGTCCGTGAGTAGCTTAGCCCCGGCTTAGCCCCGGCTTACGAGCTTACGAGCCAATCTTATGCTCCCTGACGACATCAAAAACTACAATAAGCAGTTTTCCTACGAGCCGACGGTGGAGAACGCGGCCAAGCTAAAAAAGGCGAATAAATTCGTCGTTTGCGGCATGGGCGGGTCACATTTGGCGGCGGATATTTTGAAGATTGTGAAGCCCGAACTCCAGCTCATGGTTTGGTCGAGCTACGGCCTGCCGCCGCTCCACGAAAAGGAAATGAAAGAGCGGCTCACGATCGTGAGCTCGTATTCGGGAAATACCGAAGAGACGGTGGATGCGTTCAACGCATTGCGCGCGAAGAAATTGCCCGTTGCGGTCGTGGCCGCGCGCGGCAAACTCATTAATCTGGCGCAAAAATTCAAAGTGCCGTACGTGCAGATGCCCGACCTTCACATGCAGCCGCGGATGGCGCTGGGGCTCAGTATGAAAGCCATGCTCGCGCTCATGAACGAGAAAACGCTGCTCGTTGAAGCAGGAGACCTCGCAACGCAGCTCCATCCCTCGCGCGAAGAGCACCGCGGCAAGGACCTCGCGAAGCGAATCCACGGCTCGGTGCCCATTTTCTATGCGTCCGCGAAGAACGCCGCGATCGCGCAGAACTGGAAGATCAAATTCAACGAGACTTCGAAGATCCCGGCATTCTGGAACGCGGTTCCCGAACTGAACCACAACGAGATGACGGGGTTCGACGCGAAGACCCGCACAACGTCCTTGTCGCACCATTTCCAATTCGTATTTCTGAAGGACGTTTCGGACGATCGGCGCATCGTGAAACGCATGAACGTACTCGAAAAACTTTTTCGCGACAGGGGATTTAAGATCGAGGTGGTCTGGCTTCAAGGAAAGACCATTCTGCAGAAAGTATTCACCGCGCTTGTTCTCGCCGACTGGACCGCATATCATTCCGCGAAACTGTACGAAGTCGAACCCGAGCAGGTGCCGATGGTGGAGGAATTCAAAAGGCTGATCGCGAGGGGGAATGTGCAATAAGCCGGGGCTTATTTGCGCCCATTTTTTTTGTCATTTCGGAATCCTGCCGCAGCGGGATATCCGGGATCCGCACTTGAGTGATTGTCATCCCGACCTCGAGCCGGGATCCATACGATGAAAAATGATTTTAAAGGTATGGACCCCGGACAAATCACCGCGGCGATTTTCCGGGATGACAGAGTGCAAGGCATGGATCCCGGACAAGCTTGTCCCGTACCGCGATACGGGATCGCATGGCGATTTTCCGGGATGACAAAAATCCGTCATTCATGAGAGTTTGTTGACGCAGGAAATATTATACGATAAGCTCCGAGCAGACTATTTGTAATCCTTTTGGAGGTGTGAGATGAAGACGTATCTGAAAGCGTTCGCGTTTTTGGCGCTGATCCTTATAGGCCCCTGTATTTTGCAGGGTTTTCACGCAGCGAGCCGGACCGCGTATGCTTCTGTTACGAATCCGCAATCCGCGCAAAGTAACACCGCGCTCGACTCGATCGGCGTTGAATGGAGCAATATATTTTCACTGATCGACGCGTATTACATCGATCCGGTCGACCACTATGCCTGCTTTCAAAAAACGCAGGCGGAGGGGCTTTCGGCCTGTCTCGATCCCTGGAGCGAATATTTTTCCGCGAAACAGTGGAAAGAATTCAACGAGGTGGTGAGCGGCAACTATGCCGGCGTGGGGATGGTTTTAGAGCCCGATGCCGATCGCCTCAAGCTATTCCCGTTTCCCGGCGAACCTGCGGCGAGGGCGGGGATCATCGCGAACGATGTTCTACTTTCGGTCGGAACGACGAAGGTTACGCAAGCGCGTAATTACAGCGAAAGCGACGTGAAACGCGTGGTGGACCTGATTCGCGGCAATGCCGGCACGGCCATCGCGGTTACCGTCCTGCGCGGCGGATCGGTCATTGGGCCGATCTCCATTACGCGGGAGCATGTAACGGCTCCCTCGGTGACGTACCAGGAGGTCAAACCGCTTGCGGGAAGCGCCTCTTCGCCGAATGCCGGTTACGTGAAGATCAGCTTTTTTGGTCCTTCGACCGCTGCGGAATTTCAAACGGCGCTTACAAACCTTACGAAGAACGGAAAAATCAACCGATTCTTTATTTTCGACCTGCGAGGGGATGGAGGAGGCGAGGTAAACGCCGCACTCAGCATGCTCGAAATGCTTGCGCCTGCGGACGGAAGTCTCATGCTCACCGAGAAATTCAAGGACCACAGCAAGGAGAAGGTCGCGGCCAAGAAAGGAGCTTTCGGAGACGCACACGGCGTCATTCTTGTGGACGGATTTACCGCTTCCGCATCCGAAATGTTCTCCGGTACGCTTCAGGACTGGGGCAAGTTCAAGCTCGTGGGAGAACATACGTACGGAAAGGGCGTGGCACAGACGTCTTTTCCGCTGCAATGGCCGCCGTCCGCGGATTCGCCGTGGCTGAAGCTCACCGTGCTCCATTATTTGGTGGGGAACGGCCGCAAACCGATCGTTTTGGGGAAGGGCCTCATTCCCGATTATAACGTTTCCGGCGTCTTGTCTCCCGCCGAAATAAAGCAGCTGCAGAAGGACATGAAAACGCAGGATCCGACGAAACCTTATCTGGATCCGGCAGTGGACAAACAATTGGAAAAGGCGCTCGAACTCTCGACGCACTGATTTGATCGAGAAAAAACAAACAGCGGCATGAATGACGCCGCTGTTTTTATTATTAGTTGACTATATCGCGTTTTCCTGATAGCTTTATCGCAGTTCATTACGGTTGCAGGAGGGCGTGTGAGAAAAAGTTATATCGGCGTCACCGGGGGTACTACGATTGAAGTGGCGAACAGCCTTCTTGGCGTCATGCCGGTTGAATCGAATCGCCTGCTCATGATCGGCGTTTTGGTGAGCTCTAAAACGGCAAAAGGCCTTCAGAATAAACGGCCGAATCGCTATCCGAAAATCGAATGCGTCAAAGGTATTTTTCCGTCCCATTCGAAAGCGCTGAATCTTATTCATTACCATACAAAAGAGCCGGAAACGCTGAAGGATCAGCTTGTTACGCTCGTTAAATCGGGTGGTTCGCGCCTGCATGGATTTCAGTTGAATGTCGCGTGGCCGCCGCCCGGGCCGTTGCGCGAATTCAGGATGGAATATCCATTCGTGCAGATGGTGCTTCAGATCGGCAACCGCGCTTTTGAGCTGATCGAGCACTCGCCGCAGCGGCTTGCCCGAAAGGTTGCCACGGAATATTCGGATTTCGTCGATTATATCCTTTTGGATCCGAGCGGCGGCGAAGGGAAAGCGATGGATACGGAGATTGCCCGCAGTTATCTGGAAGCGCTTGGCGCCAAAGATATGGATATCGGCCTCGGGGTTGCGGGCGGCCTAAGCCCGGCAACGCTTCATCTTGCGGAGCCGCTCCTAAAAGATTTTCCGGAGTTGAGCATCGATGCCGAAGGCGGGTTGCGGGACGGAGAGGATAGGTTAAACGTTCCTCTCACCCAGGAATATATCCGCGGCGCCCTCAAAATGTTTTCCCGATAAATAAGTACACCTCCGTTCAAAACGGAGGTTTTTTTTATTCGTATCTCAAGGCCTCCGTCGGCGAGAGCTTCGATGCCCGACGGGCGGGATAGATGCCGAAGACGACGCCAATCGCGGTCGAAACGATGACGGCGAGGACGACCGCGGTAAGCGGCAGGGAGAACACCCAGCCCGTCGCCGGGGAGAAATAGCTGACGCCGAGCCAGACGAGTACGGTGAATGCGGTGCCGGCCGCGATGCCGAGAATGCCGCCGAGGAAAGTGAGGATCACGGCTTCGACGAGGAACTGTTCGATGATGTCGCGGTCGGTCGCACCCACGGCCTTGCGCAGGCCGATTTCCCGCGTGCGCTCGACGACGGCCACGTACATGATGTTCATGATGCCGATGCCGCCGACGACAAGCGAGATCGCGGCGATCGAGGTGAGGAAGATCTGGAGCACGGAGGTGATACTGCCGAGCACCGAAAGCACATCCGCCTGTGTTTCGATCGTGAAATCGTCTTTCGACGGGTCCGTGATGCCGTGGTCTTCGCGCAAGACCTGCGTCACGCGCGATTTCACGAAGTCGATCGTGTATGCATCGCTCGCCTGTACCGAGATCGCGGCGAAATAGTTGATGCCGAGGAGCTGTTTTTGCGCGACGTTCATGGGGACGAGGACGAGATTGTCCTGGTCGACGCCGAATGCGCCCGTTCCTTTGGTTTCGAGGACGCCGACGACATTGAAGGAGACATTGCTCACGCGGATCGTTTTACCCAGAGGATTTTGCGCGCCGAAGAGCGTTTGCGCGAGCGCCGAACCGATTACGGCTACGTGGTTGAACGAGGCGTTGTCGGCGTCGGTAAAGGGATATCCTTGCGCCACGCCGAAGTTGCGGACGGAGAAAAAGCTCGGCGTTACGCCTTCATAGGTCACGACTTCGTTGTTGTTGCCGTAAACCACGTCCGCCTGCCCGTGCACTTCGGCTGCGGCCGCCGCGATGGACGGCTCGCGCTCGAGCGCCGCGAGGTCCTGGTTTGTGAGCGTCGTGATGATGATGCCCTGGACCGATGCGGGGGAGGAAAAACGGCCGCTTTTCGTCGCACCCGGGACGACGAAAATAAGATTCGA
>DATLTV010000030.1:0-12713 GCA_035533375.1 Minisyncoccota bacterium | reverse complement strand
AAGGGGGCTTGTCCGCCTGACTTTTGCTCGGCAAAAATCGGGAGGGCTCGATCGTTACAATATTTCGTATATCCACGAATAGCTTTTGTTCTGCAGGAGATCTCGCCGCAGAAATCCCTTACGGCCGGGATAGTTGGCCTTGAGGCCGTTCAGAAATTCCCTGGCGCACTTCGGATCATCCTGATGTTCGAGAGCATCGGGCGATGCCACGTTGAGCTTCGCAAGCTGTTCTCGCGTATCCGGCCGCATGCCTTCCTTCACGGTGTCGTCGCCGGCATCAGCGCCATCGTCGCCTTCCTCGTCCACGGGCTCATCCTTCGCGCGGTAGTTCACGACCACCATGCGCTTCCGGAATTCCTGCACTTTCCCCAGGAAATCGACCCTGGCGATATAGTCTTTCTCCTCACTGTTCCCGAGTTCGACGATCACGATATCCGCCACAGCGATGCTGCCGGAAGCTTCGAGATTGCCGTGAAACACGGCGGGCAGGAGAAGATTCCCCTCGACATCGGCGCGGGGGACATTATGCCCCCAGCCCAATACGAGATCGCTCACGCGGCCTCTGAAAAAGTCGGCGATGGAGTTGAACGTCTCTCCGGCGCCGGCAAGCACGATCGTCGAGTGGATCTTCGCAAGCTCTCTTGCGAAAAGATACACTCCTTCCGGCCGCGAAAGAACCACGGTCGGCGGAGCGTCGGACAGGCGTTTCTGAATCGCTTTCTTCTTTTCGTCGAGAATCGCGCGATACGAACGGAACTCTCCGAATTCTCCGGGCATCAGAGCACCTCCTCCCCTTCATTAAAAACGCCGTTGCGGATCAATCCGTAAAAAAACTTCCTGTTCGTGGCGGAATCCATCGCCGCCGCGGCTCGCAGCGCGTCTTTCGCGTACGCGAGGAGCGATTCGGCGGAATGATATTCCTGCGGTTTGAAGTTCCTCATCCGCTCCGCTATCGACCCGCTGCCGCTTCCCGCCGACGCGGAAAAAATTCCGCTGATGCGGCTCATGCCGACCAGGGAATAAAGATGGCATTTGCCGGATTCCTTGTCCCAAAAAAGAGGAATGAATTCCACGCCCCCGTCATTCCCGCCCGCCCGATTGGCTTCGAGGTAATATCGGAAGAGGCGCTTCGCCGATCCCGATGCGGTCATCGATACGTTCCGGCTGTTGCAGATGTTATCCAGATCGACGCGGAATGCGGACATGACGAGCTGGATCATGCCAAGGGCTCCGGCACAGCCGATGAAACCCGTCCGGACGCCGAACACTTTTTTGAAATCCTCGACCATGATCCGCGGTCCGGCGCTGATTCTGCCGTCCGAAGCCACAATGCCGTTCTTCTTGTCGGCGGTGAGAAACGCGACCACCGTCGTTCCGTGGGCTTTTTCCATGCCGGATCCTGACGCGCACAACCGCTCCGCATCTCCCTTGAATTGCAGAAAGAATTTATCGGACTGGTTGATATAGTTCTCGGAAGAGTGCATACATCCTCCTTTCGGTTCTCTTCTAAATAAATTCTAAAATCAGTCTACCACACGAAGCGGGGATGACAAATAACCCAAAAAGTCGTCTCCGAAACCCGCGTCAAAAGCCCCTCCCCTGCCGCTTTAGGAACACTTGCAACGCCGCGGGAGAAGAAGGTCTCTACTTGAGCAATCGTTCAATCAGTGCCCTGAGCTTTTGCGGATCGCCCCTGCCCTTGAGTTTTGCCATCGCCTGGCCCACGAGAAATTGCGCGCTCGCGGCTTTGCCTTTTTTGTAATCTTCCGCAGCTTTCGGATTTTTCTCTATTACTTCTTTTACGATCGCGCCGAGCTCGCCCGCATCGGACACCGTTTCAAGCCCTTCGTTTTTCACAACATCCTCCGGGTCAAGGCCGGTCTCGAACGTCTTTTTGAGCACGTCTTTCGCCTGTCGACTGCCGATCACACCCTTCTCTATGAGTGAAACAAGATGTGCGAGGTGTTCCGGCGTCACTTTCAGGTCGGCGAATCGAACGCCCGTCTCGTTCATCAATCCCCGCAAATCGCTCGTTAGATAATTGAACAGGGTTTGAGATTTGAGATTTGAGATTTGAGATTTGAGTTCGGACGCCGCTTCCTCGAAAAACTCCGCGAGTTTCGGCTCGAAAACCAGCGTGTCCGTCTGCGCTGTGTTCAGCCGGTATTCCGCGGCAAACCGCACGCGTTTCGCCCCGGGAAGTTCGGGCAACAGATCGCGTAATTTTTCCGGCTCAAAGACGGCGGTTTCGAACGGCGGCAGGTCCGGCTCGGGAAAATAGCGATAGTCCTGCGCCTCTTCTTTCGACCGCTGGGGCGTGGTCTTTTGCTTCACGTCATCCCATCCCCGCGTTTCCTGCCGGACGGTCTCGCCGCGCTCTAGCATCTCGGTCTGGCGTTTTATCTCGTAATCGATCGCCCGGAGGACCGAGTTGAAGGAATTCAAATTTTTCACTTCGCTGCGAATACCAAGTTTGTCGTCCGGAGAAACGGAAATGTTCGCGTCCGCGCGCAGCTGGCCACGCTCGAGGTCGGCGTCCGATACACCAAGATAGCGCAGCACGAGCTGAAGCTCCCGCATGAATACAACCGCGTTCTCGGCAGAGTGCAGATCCGGCTCCGTCACCAGTTCCATCAAGGGCACGCCCGCGCGATTGTAGTCGACAAGCGTTGAATTCGAAGCGTCGTCGTGCACGAGCTTCCCCGCATCTTCCTCGAGGTGAATGTGATTTATTTTCACTTTCGCGAGCTCGCCGCCGAGCATAAGCGGCTCGCCGGACTGGGAAATCTGATACGCTTTCGGAAGATCGGGGTAAAAATAGTTTTTTCGGTCGAAGCGCGACCGGGTACTAGGCTTTCCGCCGACCGCCAGGCCGACTTTGATCACGTGTTCCACCGCCTGCTTATTGATGGTAGGGAGCGCGCCCGGATGTCCGAGGCAAACGGGGCAGACATTCGTATTCGGCTGCTTCTCGTCCGAGTCGTTCAGCGAATCGCAAAACATCTTCGTGCGCGTCTTGAGTTCCGCGTGTATTTCCAAACCGATGGTTGGTTTGTAAGCCATGGTTTCCAGTATATTGCCAATCCGAAAAATTAAAAAGGCCTCGGCGTCGAGCCGAGGCATTTTAACGGAGATCGTTTTCCGTGAGATAATGTATCTCCATTCCGATCCGGATGGCCTGCGCATGCTCCCAGCGCGCGCCTTCGGATGTTTTCCAGTCGGGAAGAAAATACAGATGCCGCACGAGGCGCGCTTCGAAGATCGGCAGATAGAACGCTTCGAGAAGCTGGAGACCGTCGCGGTAATACGGCGTATTCTTTATCCGGTGCATCGGCCGTTCAAAAGGCATCTGGCTGAAAACATGAAATCCTCGCGCGGCGAGCATAGAAATGGCAATCTCGAATTGCGTGAGATTTTCTTCAATCGATCCCCTGCCACCGGTCGAGATCGGCCCGCAGACCATGCACACCGGCTGGACCATTCTCATGAGCACCAAGAATGCCGTTTCACCAAGTTCTTCAAAAGTCGTTACGCACGCGATCCGTTCCCGCTCTCCGGGATAGAGATAGCTTATGGGCATACGATACTCCTTCCGCAAACCACTGATTCCAGCATACCTCCGCCAGGCAGCGGAAGCAAAACCACTCCTTGTTACCGAAAATGCGTTTGATTATTCGGCACCTCCGTCATACAGTAAAGAAAATGGCAAAGAAGCAGATCAGCGCGCCGAAGGTGATCGCCGACCCGATCTACGGAGTCTTCGACATCCGCCCGGTGCTTTCCATGATCGAAACGGAGGCATTCCAGGCCTTGGGCGACAAACGCCAGCTCGGCATGAGCTATCTCACGTTTCCCTCCGCCACGCACACGCGGCGGGCGCATTCGCTCGGCTCCTACCACGCAACGCGCGTCCTCGCCGACCGTTGGGTGGAATTCGGATTGATCAATGACCGCGAAGCGGACGCTTTGGCCGCTTACGCGCTCTACCACGATATCGGCCACCCGGCTTTCTCGCACGTCACGGAAGATCTTTGCGTCGTTCCGTTCAACAAAGAATATGCGGACATGAGCGCGAACACGGTATTGAGCCTCGAAATCATCAAAAAACTGCGGGGCGCGATTGAAGCGTGCGGCGTGGACGCCGGGCTCGTGGAACAATTCGCCGCGCATAAAAATCCGCTGCATCTCGCCGTGAGCGACCGGAATCTCGGCATGGAAAAGCTCGACTACCTCGAGCGCGACGGCCTTTATACCATTTTGAGCCGGCCCCCGGGCACGGAATATCTCCGCCGGCACATTTATTTCATCAACGGCGCGCTTGCGATCGACGGCAAGGTCGTCGATAACGCGATCGAGATTCAGAACTTTTACATGAAAATGTACAAGAACGTCTATCTGCGGAAGGCGTCGGCTATCGCACAGCGGATGTTTCAGAAGAACGTCTACCACTTGATTGCCGCCGGCGAACTGCGCCCCGAAGACCTGCCGCGCATCACCGATTCCGAACTCCTCGGCATCGCCTATTTTTCAAAAGACCCGGTCGCGCAGGAGCTGTACGGCTGTCTGCGGCGCCGCGAACTCTTCCGCGAGGCGATCGTCGTGCGACCGGAGGAATTCCTCCATGCCGAGTCGCATGCGCGCAAACCGATCGCGGTGCTCGGCGCGGATGCGGAAACGATGGCGGAACTTCTGTGGAATCCGTCGCTCGACCAAAAAAACCAGGCCGGGCTCGAAGAACTTGAGGTTAAGATCGCGGACATCGCGGGGGTTCCCGCAAACGCGGTGCTCGTCGTGCCTATCTTCAATTCCTACCGCTTTGTGGCGGAAGATATCAATATCTATAATGAGGGCGGCCATCTCGAATCGCTCAAGGCGCGCTACCCGGCGCACTTCAAAAATATGGAGGAGGTCGCGCAATCGTATCTCGCGCTGCGCATCTGCACGCTCGAGAAATACCGGAAGAATCTGAGTTCGCCGAAAGTCGCGAAAGAAGTATTCGATCTTATCGCGAATCGGCAAATCGCGAAAAAAAATGCCCCGAACGTCGGGGCACGGTAACGCAGTCTGTATCGAGAAAGAGAGTATATTGTCATCCCGGCCCTGAGCCGGGATCCATACTTTATATAATTATTTTTTCAGGTATGGATCCCGGATATCTCGCTACGGCGAGATTCCGGGATGACAGATGGAGCATGAACCTCGGATTCCACCAAAGACGAATCCGGGATGACAGATGGAGTATGGATCCGGACATTCCACTGCGGGTGGGATTCCGGGACGATTCCAAAAAATATGACCGAAGAGAAATTAAATCCCGAGTAGCGCATTCGCCTTTTTCATGACGAGCGCATGCACTTCGTCGATTGAAAGCAATGTGCCGCCCGGCGCACATTCAATCACGGTAAAATCCCGCGGAAACAGTTCCGCGATCTCGAGATATACCTGTTCGGCGCGCTTTTGATAAGCGAGGTCCGCTTCGTGAATGTCTTTCGCCTTGCCGCCGAGGTATGCGCGCTCGCCTTTTTTTTCGATAAGCGTTTGCGCGATCTCCGCAGGCACGTGCAACACGATGTTCAGGTCCGGCTTCGGCACGCCGAGAATCCCGTACTCGAATTCGTAGAGCCACTTGAAAAACGCGAGTCGTTTCCCCTTCTCTTCGATCTTTGCCCCCTGGTGCGCGAGGTTCGAGGCGACATAGCGGTTCGCGATCACGGCATTGCCGTTCTCGAGCCAGTACAGCAGTTTCTGCTTCGCGTCGAAACGATCGACCGCGAAAAGCACGGATGCCTGCCGCGCATCCACTTCGTGCCCATAGCGGCCGTTCAGGTATTCACCGACGAAATAGGCGGCAGGCGTCTGGTAGCGCGGAAAGTCGATGTCGTGGAATTTGATTTTGTCGGGCAGATCAAGAAGCAGACGGTTGAACTGCACGCCTTTTCCCGATCCGTCGGTGCCTTCGATCGCGATAAATTTTCCTCGTGCGATTTCCATAGTACGTTCCTCCTCACTATAAATTATCTGTTGAAAGTATGGAACCCGCCTCAAAAATAGTCCAGCCCGCATAAATAGCCGGGGCACCGCAACCGGGGCATAGCGGCTCCGCCGTTTAGCCAGGGCTTAGCCGGGGCTTAGCCGGGGCTTAGCACGCGAAATCAAAACGGTCGATTTCGCGCGTTTAGTTTTGCTAAGCCCAAGCTAAGCCCCGGCTAAGCCCAAGCTAAGCCCCGGCTTTTTTATTTATCCACACCCGTGCTCTTGACCGATACGCTCCGGCATATACAATGAAAAGCACTGACACTGCCTGTGAGGGGCAGTGTTTGTTTTTTAGAACCCAACGCAGGAATATTCACCTTGGCTAAAATGGTTATTTTCGGTTACAAAGCGCCGATCTCTTCTCGAGGCAGCCGAAGACGGAAAGGATGCCCGTTCCACGGCTTAAAAAAGCCGGGGGTGGAACTGCGCATTCTTTCCGGTTGTTGTCCTGCGTCGCAAATTCAAATATAATGGGAGGTATGCGGAAAAAACAGATCACCTTCGCTCTTCTTGTCATCGCCGTTTTTGCCGCGCTCGCATATATCGCTTATCCCTACCTCGCGCCCGGACCCACGAACCTTGGCCCCTTCGCAAGCTGCCTCAAAGACAAAGGCGTCATCTTTTACGGCGCGTTCTGGTGTCCGCATTGTCGGGCGCAAAAAGCGCTTTTCGGGAATGCCGTCGAACTTCTCCCATATAATGAATGCTCGAATCCCGACGCGAGCGAAATGCAATCGTGCAAAGATGCCGGCGTAGGAAGCTATCCGACATGGGTCTTCCCCGACGGTACGAGGCTCACGGGAGAACAATCGCTTCAAACGCTCGCGCAAAAGTCGGGGTGCACGCTGCCTACATCAACCATTCAATAATCGAGTGCTATCGCTCTGGCTAAAGAGCTAAAGAGCTAACGAGCAAACAAGCTAAAAAAAACTATCTATGACCCCCTTCGTCCAATCCGTCACCTATTTCCTTTCCCTCGGCACCGTGGCCTGCGACATTCTCGCCGTCGTGCTCATTATCCTCCTCATTGCTCCCGCGAGGCGGAGCACGCACGCCGCGATTTCGCGCTTCATCGCCAGATACGAAATCGGCCTCGCATTCTTCATCGCCGCCGCTTCGGTTGGGGGAAGCTTGTTTTATTCCGAATTCGCGCACTTCGCTCCCTGCGAACTCTGCTGGATCCAGCGCGGCCTCCTTTATACGCAGGCGGTTATTTTCTTCATCGCGATTGTCGCACGGAAAGAAAATTGGGTCCGCAAATTCCGCGCGTTCGTCCGCAAAGCCGGCATCCTGCTCTCCGCGATCGGGATTCCTATCGCCGCATACCATGTATACCTCCAGTTTGGCGGTTCCGCGCTCGCTCCCTGCTCCGCGATCGGCCCGAACTGCACGTACGTCTATTTCGTGGAATTCGGCTACGTGACAATTCCCACGATGTCTCTCACCGCATTCGTCCTCATCCTCGTCCTCTGCCTTTTCTCTTCGAAAAGCACGGATCGGTAGCGGCAGGAAAAGGAGTTTCCGGACATACTCTAAGTGCTCATTCGCGGAACAGCCGATCTCCCAGCAATTCGTAGCTCGCGGACGAGCTTCCTGTTCCCAAAATAAATTTTCCGTTTTGTATTTCGTGCGACGCGATCTGCGGCAATGAGGATCCGAGCGGGACGTCCGCAATATTGAACATGACGCCGCCCTGGTTGAGCATCGCCGCAAGCTCGTAATCGGCCGCGCCGCGCGCGACGACCGTGACCGCGTCATCGAATCCGTCGCCGTTCAGATCGCCGAAAGATGTGTAGCTATCGAGGAGCTGCAAATTTACGCCGAGCGGCACGGAACGGCTCCGCGAATCAAGATAGAGCGACTGCCGCAAGTCTTTCGCATTCGGCCATATGCCGTCATTCGAAACCTGCGCGAATCCCGGAGGCGGCACGACAAGCGCTTGCGCGGAAAGCTGCACCGCGCGGCTCGCGATCTGCACTATGACCTCACGCGAAGTCATGGGTAAAGCGGTCGATGTTTTCGCGGCCATAAGGAGCGACGTCGCGAGCTGGAGTAATGCAATAATCGATGAATGCATAGTTGCTTTATTATAATCCGCGTTATACCCAAAAACAATATCTAAAAAACTTTCTCCCCGGCGTGTCTTCCCTTCGTCCCGGCGAAAGCCGGGATCCGGGTCCGATAGAAGTAGCAACAAACCCGGATCCCGGCTGGAGCCTGTCCCGTACCGCGGCACGAGGCAAGGACAAAGAGGAGGTGGTAGAATGCTTTCATGCTGTTTTCCGCACTATTCCTGATATTTTTCGTCGCAATCCTGTATCTCCTCGTACGCCCGATTGTCCGCGGCGCGATGTATGTGCCGATACCGCGGGAGGTCGCGGAAAAAACGGCGAAAATTGTGGCGGTAAAACCGGGAGAAAAAGCGGCGGACCTCGGCTCGGGCGACGGACGAATACTTATTGCGCTCGCGAAAGCGGGCGCGGACGCCACGGGCTATGAGATTAATCCCCTGCTCGTGCTTCTCTCGCGCCACCGGATAAAAAAAGCGGGCCTCGAAACAAAGGTCCGCGTATATTGGAAAAGCTTCTGGCGCGCCGACCTTTCGCAGTTCGACGCGGTCGCCGTCTATGGCTATCCGCCCTTCATGGAAAAACTCGGCGAAAAACTCCGCCGCGAAATGAAGCCGGAGGCGAGAACGGTCGCGCTCGTATCCCCGTTTCCCGGATGGAAACCGAACGAGTCCCTCGCGGTCGGCAAGCATAAACTGTACCGGTATGGCCCGCAATAGAACTTGTCGGGAAACTCCCTTTTTCGGCAAGCTCTAAATAAAAAAGTAAGGTTTGAAGACCTTACTTTAAAAAAACCAGGGAGTGTTTTCAGGATACTGCGACAAGCGCCTCCGCTTCATAATGGTTACCGCACTTTCCGGGATCTTTCGGATCGATGATCCTGGCGCACGGGACCACGGCATCGGGGCTCTCGCCGACACTGATTCCCTCGGGGCCGTCATCCTTGATCACGTACACCTCCGTGAGCTTTCTCGCTGCCCTGCTCCGTTCGTACACGATGATCTCGAAATGCAATTTCAATTTTTGTCCGGCTTGATAGCGGGGACGATCGCTCATTGCAAGCCTCCCGATGAGTTGCCGACTGCTCATCGCACCATATCATGAACCGATAGTCGCTTCAAGCTCCGTCCGTCACCGTTCAAAATAAAAATGCCGGAGAGTTATTCTCCGGCATTGCGGCGCAGAAGCGCCATTTTTATGCGTTTGCGCTCGGAACATTCCGCAAGCAATCGTTTCTCCCGCGTTTTCGCGCGCCGGTCGAGCCACCCGATGAGCCGACAGGGTTCCGGACGCGCGAGATAATACTCGGTCACCGGGACGCCATCCGCAAGCGGAAGATCGGGCGACCAAAACGTTCCGAAAACATAGTCTGCGAGCGGGATCCCGCCAAGAAGCCCCACGATCGCCATATTGTATTTCGGAGCAAGATGATGAAATTTATGGGACTTGTAAATGGTCCCGAAATACATGACGGCAGGATTCCGCCGGTGCGCTTCCCACCATGCGTCGGACTTGTGTTCGAGCTGATGCATGATCTCGTAGAGGCCGTAGGAAACCGCGGCTGCGGCGTATCCGCCGAAAAGAAGCGGCGCTCCCGGAAACATGATTTGCAAAGGGACGATGACCGCGGTGCAAAACCCAAGAAGCCCCGCGAACGTGTAGTTCGGAAATGCGACCGATTCGTATTGCTCGGGACGCTCGATGGCGTACCGGTTGATGATCTTTCTTCTCATCCAATCGATAACAATGACCGTAAGTCCGTGGTGTCTGCCGTGCCGGCGGGCAATGTCGCGAAACCACGAAGCCACGACAGCATGCAGCATGTAACGATGGATAAAATACTCAAGAAAGCAATTGAACGCGGAAAAGGCCAGGAACACCGCAATGTTCGCCACGAAGCCCGCATGCAGCTCGCGCGCCCATACGGCCGGAAAAAGGAACTTCAGCCCCAGAGCCAGTACCGCAATATGCGCAAAAGTGAAGCAAACAACAAGAATATACGACGTATTTCCCCATTTTTCTTTCCATGACAGCGCTGGAGCGCTCATGCCGGTTCCCCTTCTCATATGTAAAACGCAATCTGCCGTCAGTATATTCCTATTTCCCCGAAAGTCCACAGGGGCGTGATCCGATTACACGACAAGGAACGAACCGGCGCCGCTTGCGGGTCATTGACTCCAAAGCATTTGTTTCTCGAGCCTTTGCGCGATTTTTCGCCGAAGGCTCTTTTTTTATATAAAACGTACGGACCGCCGGGATTGGTTTTTGGGCCCGTTTTTGCTCGCCATAATGGCTCTTGTGTTTTTTTATGGATGGTGTATAATGACGTGGTAAGTGTTCTCGTCAGGTTTTCGGTCTTGAGGCCTTCGGGCCCCGGAAAGAAGAACGAGGAGAAGGAACCCTTCGGGTTCGAGGTCGCCTTACAGAAAACAGATTTTAGGTGATAGGCCAAAAGAACAACTGAAGCTATGGGCGCGAACGAAAGTTCGGGCTTTTGTCGTTTCAGCGGACCTTTTCAGGCTCAAGAAACCAAAACCTGAATAACTAATAATAATTATATGGCAAAGAAATTGTATGTCGGCGGATTACCCTATACGACGACGCAGGATGAACTGCAGGAGGCTTTTGCGAAAGCCGGTGCAGTGAGCTCTGCCGCAATCATCATCGATAAGATGTCCGGACGCTCGAAAGGCTTCGGCTTCGTCGAATTCGCTTCGGATGACGAAGCGGAGAAGGCGATCGATATGTGGAACGGCAAAGAGTTCGGCGGACGCACGCTTACCGTGAACGAAGCCCGGCCGATGGAGCCTCGCGCTCCCCGGAGGGACGGCGATCGCGGCGGAGACCGTGGCGGTCGCGGCGGATTCGGCGGCGGAAGCCGCTGGTAATTCCAGCCCAAAACAAAAACGGCCCTAACGGGCCGTTTTTGTTTTTTTTGGCAGGACACCCCAAACGAACGTTTCGCTTTGTGCGATCGCGTAAAGCGAAACGTTCGTTTGCAAAAAAACTCCGGTGCGGAACCGGAGTTTATAATCGCTTGAACGTCTTCATGGCAAGGTCCCACGGCCAGGGAAAGGAGAAATTGAAATTGCAATCGGGCTTCTCGTGGTGGTCGCGATGATGCTTCCGCATGCTTTGCCACAGGGACGCAACGCCGGGGATCTTCCCGAACATATCGTCGAGCGCCGTCGGCACATGCGCGCACCAGTGCGCCGTCTCGAAGAAAATATAACCCCCGGTGACGCCCGCAAGAAAAGCGAAGAGCGGCGCGGGCGAAAAACCAAGGACAAAGCGAAACACGAGATAGTGGACGGCGAAAAGCGATGGAAACAGCCAAACGGGCGAGACCACGCCTCGCAAGCGTTCCGCATCGCGCGAAATAAAGTGCCAGCCGTAAAACATCCGATGATGCTCGACGTGCTGTTCGCGCGAGTGTCGCAGGAACGTGGCGAGGAATGCCGGCCGCCGGAACCCGAAACGATAATGCATAATAAACCGGTGCCAGCACCACTCGAAAAGCAAATAATAGCCGAACCAGCCAAGTGCGAACATAGCCATAAATCCCGACGACCAAAACACGTGCCATGAAAGCGCGTGGCGCGGAGTCCATGGCAGCGCGGCATACGCGCCGAAAGATGCGAGCGCGGCAAGTATCACGCGGAACAGCGGCCAGTGCAGTTTCATACGAGGCCTCCTTGTTGCCAAATGAAATACCACGGCTTCCTCCAGTCTACTTCGCAAGTTTAAGGCGGTCAAAGGCAAGTCCGCATCGTTGACTTCCTCGTGCATGGTCATATACTAACCTCATAAACCAACTCAAACGAACCTATGTAAAAACAACCGAAAAGAAATCGGGGTATAAAAATCCTGGAAACAACTTAAGAGCCTGCGGCAACTTTTATAAGGCGCCAATGGCGTAACGCTAATCCAGGGACTCCGAATGCATTCCGTTTTCCGCCGACTTGAGCGGCATGGTTAATAATTAAAAAAATAAATATGGATTATACTTTTCTTCTGGTTGTTTTGGCCGCGCTTATGGCAGGATTTTGGCTTGTATTGCGCGAGATGAAGAAAAAAACGTCCAAACCGGAGGATGGCCAGGCAATGCTTATCCAAGATCAACTCGCGAAACTGAGGCAAACACTTGATATGCGACTCGATGAATCGAATAAAACGATACGAGAACAATCTGGTAAGAATATACAGTTCGTTCAGCAACAAACCGATAAAAACATCGTGATGGTTAAAGAAATCACGAAAGAGATCGCGCAAGAACTCGAAAGGGTCAGTACGGGTCAAACGAAAGTAATGGGCATTACGGAACAGTTGAAAGGCCTTGAGGATATCCTCAAAAATCCGAAGCAGCGCGGTATCCACGGTGAACGCCAGCTCGAGATGATACTTGGCAACATCCTACCCGCTGGAATGTACAAGATGCAGTATCCGCTGAAAAATGGCATCGTCGATGCGGTCATTTTCTACCCGGGTAAAAAAGTGATTCCTATAGATGCGAAGTTCAGCCTCGAGAACTACAAGCAGATCCTGGCACATCCAAATGAAAAGGAGAAGTTCGAAGACGCGTTTCTGGGTGATCTCAAAATTCGCATAGAC